>NZ_JAWRHZ010000006.1:0-46204 GCF_040308045.1 Proteiniborus sp. | reverse complement strand
AATATTTACAACAAGGATCTTCAAAATTATGTCAATTTTCTGACATCATAAATTTCAACTTAGCTAAAGCTCCCATAAGTACACATTTAATATAATCCAAAGTTGGTATGTTTATTGCTTTAATATATTTATATTATCCTTAGGGGGGAGAAAAAATGAGAATTGAGGAGCATCCAATATTAGAATTCAAGAGAGGAAAAAAAGTAAAGTTCACTTTTAATGGTAAAGAGATGGAAGGATATGAGGGTGAAACCATAGCAGCTGCGCTTCATGCAGCTGGAGTAAAAGTTTTAGGTAAGAGCTTATTTAAGCATCGGCCTCGAGGCTTTTATTGTGCAATAGGAAATTGTTCGTCATGTAATATGGTTGTAGATGGTGAACCAAATGTACGTACTTGTATTACCGAACTTAAGAATGGAATGTGTATTGAAACTCAACAGGGAAAGGGGGTTATTAATTATGAAACACGTTGACTTGGCAATTATAGGAGGCGGGCCAGCTGGATTATGTGCAGCTATTAGCGCTGCATCTAGTGGAGCAAAAGTACTATTAATAGATCGAAATAAGTATTTAGGTGGCCAATTAATTAAGCAAACACATATGTTTTTTGGTTCTGAGAAACAATATGCTTCTACAAGAGGAATAAATATAGCAAAAATTCTACTAAACGACTTAATGAAATTTAGTGATAATGTTGAAATAATGACTGAGGCTACAGTTTTAGGCGTATATGAGGATGGAGTTATTAGCATAGATCACAATGGAAAATATATAAAAGTAAACCCTAAGGCAATGCTAATATCCACTGGAGCTAGTGAAAAAGTCTTAGCATTTCCTAATAACGATTTACCTGGAATTTACGGAGCAGGTGCTGTTCAAACACTTATGAATGTATATGGCATTAAGCCTGGGAAAAAAGTATTAATGGTAGGAGCAGGAAATATTGGCCTTATTGTAAGCTATCAATTAATGCAAGCTGGAGTAGAAGTAGAAGCCATTATTGATGCAGCTCCAAGAATTGGTGGTTATCTTGTACATGCATCTAAAATTAGAAGAATGGGGGTTCCTATTTTAACAGGATACACAGTAAAAGAAGCAGTAGGTAACCAATATCTTGAAAGAGTTATTATATGGAAGTTAGATCAACACTGGAATCCTATAGAAGGTACTGAAATTGAATTTGACGTTGACATTATGTGTATTTCAGTAGGTCTTACACCATTAACAGAGCTAATTATGCAAGCTGGATGTGATATGAAATATATACCTGAATTAGGTGGATTAGTGCCAATTAGAGATGTAAATTATCAGACTACGAAAAAAGGCATATATGTAGCAGGAGATGTATCTGGTGTTGAAGAAGCTAGTAGCGCGATGGTAGAAGGATATTTAGCAGGACTATGTGCTTCGAAAGGTATTGGATATGAGCATCAGCAATTTGAAGAGATTAGACAAGACTATTTGGAACAATTAAAAGCCCTACGTTCAGGTACAGTGGGAGATAAAATTAGATCTGGAATTAGCAAAATTGTAAGAGAGGTGATCTAAATGATCGAATGTACAGGAATACCAACAGAAGATTTAATAAAAAAAGCATTTCCTAGTATAGAAAGAATAAACCAAGGTCCAGTAGCTGTTATTGAGTGTTTTCAGAATATTCCATGCAATCCTTGCTCTACTTCATGTATTAGAAAAGCAATGAACACTATGAATGATATTAATGACTTGCCTTCACTAAACTATAATAATTGTAATGGCTGTGGAATTTGTATAAGCAAATGCCCAGGATTAGCTATCATGGTCGTAGATGGAAGCTATTCTGAAGAAGAAGTAGTATTTAGAATACCTTATGAATTTTTTCCTCTTCCTAATAAAGGTGATATTATTGCGGGATTAAATAGAAGAGGTGAATATATTACAAATGCTAAAGTTCTTAGGGTCCAAAATCCTAAATCTTTTGATAAAACAGCTATTGTTGATGTCATAGTAAATAGAGATTTTTTGTATGAGTTTAGAAATATTAAGGTGGGGGTTGAGGTTAATGAATGATGATACAATAATATGTAGATGTTCAGATATTACATTAGGAGATGTTAGAAAATTAATTCAAGATGGATACAGAACAGTGGACGAAATCAAGAGAATTTCAAGAGCAGGTATGGGTCCATGTCAGGGAAGAACCTGTAGCCAACTTATATTAAGAGAAATTGCAAGTTATACTGGTAAAAATATAGCTGAACTAGATGTATGTGTAAGTAGGCCTCCAATATCTGGAATTAAAATAAAACAAATGTTAACTGGAGGTGAATTTAATGATTAAAACTGCTGATGTAGTAATTATTGGGGGAGGAATATCTGGTTGCTCTATAGCATATAATCTAGCTAAAAAAGGTGTCAAAAATATCGTTGTACTTGAAAAAAGATTTCTTGCAAGCGGATCTACCGGAAGATGTGGAGCTGGCATTAGACAACAATGGGGAACAGAGATGAATTGTAGATTGTCAATGGAAAGTATAAAATTCTTTGAAACTGCAAACGAAGAGTTAGAATATGATGGAGATATCGAATTTAAACAGGGAGGCTACTTATTAGTTTCTTCTACAGAAAAAGAGGATATGCAATTTAAAAAGAATGTTGAACTGCAAAAATCATTGGGAATAACAGTAGACTTTCTAACTCCAAAAGAGGCAGCTGAAATAGTGCCTTATTTAAATACAGATATGATCAGCAGTGCAACCTTCTGCCCAGATGATGGACACTTAAATCCTTTTTTAACAACTGATGCTTATGCAAACGCAGCTAGAAGATTAGGAGTTAAGATATATACATTTACTGAAGTAATAGGAATAAAGACTGAAAATGGTAAGATAAAAGGGGTTATTACTAATAAAGGCGAAATATCAACTAATATAGTAGTTAATGCTGCCGGAGGCTACTCTAAATTAATAGCAGATATGGTTAATATAGATATTCCTGTATATGCAGAAAGGCATCAAATTTTGGTAACTGAGCCTGTAGAACCAATGCAAGGTCCTATGGTTATGTCTTTCTCATTGAATATTTACTGTCAGCAATCTCCACATGGGTCCTTTATTATGGGAAGAGGCGATGATAATGAACCTAGAGATTTGAGAATAACATCTAGTTGGCAATTTTTAGATGAAATGGCCAAGACAGTTACCGAACTATTACCGCCAATAGGAGAACTTAGGGTCATTAGACAATGGGCAGGCTTATATACTATGACACCTGATAAACACCCTATATATGGTCCAGTTAAAAACCTAGAAGGGTTTTATCTCGCAATTGGTTTTAGTGGACATGGATTCATGCTTGGACCTATGACCGGATTATTGATGGCAGAACAAATTCTAGGTGAAAAAAATACTATTGATATTAGTAAACTTTCTTTGGAGAGATTTGAAAAAGGCGAGCTAGTATTTGAACCATCTGTAGTATAATAATAATTTGTGTATTCAATTGGAGGTGGTAATGTTGAAGGTATTAAGAAAAAATGAGGAACGCTGTATTGGTTGTCATCAATGTGAAGAGATCTGTTCTCAAGTATATTTTAAAGAAAAAAATTTGAATAAAGCTTCCTTAAAAGTTACAGAAATTGTAGATGCAAATAACAAAATAATTACATGCTCCCAATGTGGTGAATGTATTAATATCTGTCCAGTAGAGGCTATTTATAGAGATAATAGAGGAATTGTTAGAATAAAGAAAGATATTTGTGTAGGTTGCTTAATGTGTGTAGGTTTTTGCAATGAAAGAGCCATGTTCCATCACGATGATTTTACTGAACCTTTTAAATGTATTTCTTGTGGACTCTGCTCTAAAAAGTGTCCTACGGGAGCAATTTACTTAGAAGAGATATAATACAACTTAATTAAAGGGGGCGAATCTATTGAAAATAGATACACTTAAAGAGAATCGTAAATTACTCAACGAATTTAAGTATGATCTAGGAAAAATTAATAGAGGTTATACAAATAGAAGTCTATATATTAATCTATCGAATAACAAAATTGATTCTATGCTTGTAACAGACATGATGAAAGAAAAATTTGTTGGAGGAAAGGGCTTTGGATTATGGTACTTATGGAATGCGGTAAAATCAGAGACAAAATGGACAGATCCAGAAAACGCAATAGTAATAGCTAGTGGACCTATAGGAGGAATTACACAATATCCTGGAGCAGGAAAATCTTTAGTAGTAACCATATCACCCCTTACTGGAATTCCTATAGACAGTAATGTGGGGGGGTACTTTGGCCCGCTGTTAAAATTCTCTGGTTGGGATGCATTAGAAATACAAGGTAAGGCTGATAATGATGTAGTAGTATATATAGATGGCAATAAAGGCATTGTAAGGATAGAGGAAGCACCACTAGAAGCTATAGATGCGCATGTGCTAGGAGAACAATTAACAGAAATGTATGCTGATTCCGAAGAAGACAAGAGAAACATAGCTGTTGTTACAGCAGGTACTGCTGCTGACAATACCTTGATAGGACTTTTGAACTTTACTTTCTATGATGTACGAAGAAAGGTGACCAGACTTAAACAAGCTGGAAGAGGCGGAATAGGAACAGTATTTAGAGATAAGAAAATTAAAGCTTTAGTAGTAAAGTTTAGTGGAGTTAAAGGGAATTTAAATAATCCTGCTGATCAAGCTAAAATAAATAGAACTGGATTAAGACTTCACAGAGAAATAAGTAGATTTGATAATGAGCAATGTAGAATGAGGCAAGTAGGAACTGCAAATATTATTGAAGTAATGGATGAATATGATTTATTACCAGTTCATAATTATAAATATGGCAGACATCCTGATACATACAAAATAGCTTCAAATGTCTTTAGAGACAACTATTTAACGCAAGGAAGACCCGATGGCTGCTGGTACGGATGTTCGTTATCATGTGCTAAAGCTGCAGATAGCTTTGAATTAAAAACAGGACCATATAAAGGTGATAAAGTCACTGTTGATGGACCAGAATATGAGACTGCAGCAGGAGTAGGAGCGAATTGTGGGATTTTTGATCCTGAATATATTTTAGAGTGTAATTTTTATTGTGACACATATGGAATTGATACTATTTCATTTGCTACAATCACTGCTTTTTTAATGGAATGCTATGAAAATGATATAATAAACAAAGAAATTACTGGAGGATTAGAATTAACCTTTGGTAATAAAGATGCTGCCATTGAACTTCTTCATCAAATGTCCAGAGGAGAAGGTTTTGGAAAATTAGCAGGATTAGGTATAAGAAGACTAAAAAAAGTATTTATTGATGAATATGGCGCAGATAAAGATTTCTTAAAAGATATCGGTATGGAGCAAAAAGGATTAGAGTATTCTGAATATCTGCCTAAAGAATCTTTAGCGCAGCAAGGAGGATATGGGTTAACGAATAAAGGACCTCAACATGATGAGGCTTGGTTAATATTTATGGATATGGTTAATAATCAATTACCAACCTTTGAAGACAAAGCAGAAGCACTACACTATTTCCCAATGTTTAGAACATGGTTTGGCCTCATGGGGCTTTGTAAGCTACCATGGAATGATATTGTACCTGCAAGCAATGTATCCACAGATGAGCCTGCTAAAATACCAGAACACGTACAGAACTATGTTGATTTATATAATGGAATGACTGGGAATAACATTGATAAGAATGAATTAATAGTTCAATCAGAGAGGGTATATAACTTCCAAAGGATTTTCAATATAAGAATGGGGCACGGCAAAAGAGAAGATGATAAGGTACCTTATCGTTCTGTAGGTCCTGTTACTGCCCAAGAATATGAATCTAGACAAGAAAGATATGATGCTCAGCTTAAAGAGAAATTGAATTATGACCCAACAGGAAAATCAACTGAAGAAAAAATAAAAGTCCTCAGAGCCTACAGAGAAGAACAATACGAAAAATTAATTGATGCAGTTTATAAAAGAAGAGGTTGGACAGAAAATGGTATCCCTACTATAGAGAAATTAAAAGAAATTAAAATGGACTTACCAGAACTAATTAAGGTGGTAGAAAAACACCTCTAATGAAACAGGAGCTGATATAACATGATTTTAATTAATGGTAATGAACATGAATGGACAAAGGACTTAACTGTTCAAAAGATTTTAGATATTAAAAAATATACCTTTCCTAAAATCATAGTGAAAGTAAATGGTAATTTAATACCTAAACATGAATATGCAAGTACCTTAATTTATGACGGAGATGAGGTACAGGTTATTCACTTGTTGGCTGGGGGATAGATATAATTTTAAAAAACTACATTTATTTTATATGTAGTTTTTTAATTATAAAAAGTTTCATTATAATTGAGGATAGTAATGAATGAAATCATCTGAAAGTAAAATATATTCTATCTAAAAGTATTAGTTTGCATAATTATTTTATGTAAACTAATTAGTGGTCTTATATGATAAAGAATAATTGTATGCATAAAGTTGACTTCAATCGTTAATGTTTGATGATTTAACTTAGAACGCGATATTATATTTATAATATAAATATTAGATTTTTCATTGGAAAGAGTTCAGAAAAATCACTTGCCAATTTTATTACCTAAACACTTTAATATTAATAAAATATTAAAATTCAAAATAAAACAAACTCATATTTAAGATATAAGGCCTGTATTTTTATATTCTAATGGTTTTATATGACTAAGCGCTAAGATTTGCTTAAAATCGATTTTAAACGCTAATATTTGATATACTTGCTTAAAAATTGATTTTTTAAATAAATATTAATGTTTTCAATTGAAAAGCAAAATACTACAGCAATATAAAACATAAATCGCTAATTTTTAACTTTTATATGTAAACTATATTTGAAAATATAAACTTGAAACTTGCTTAAGCGTATTATATAAAAATATATTAATTTTTTAGAAGGATTTCTCAAAAAAATGTAGAATATTATTATACAAAATGTATATTTTGTATAATAAGGAGTGAAAAAATGGATAACACACCAGTAATATTAGAAGATTTTTTAAATTACATAGAAACTATCAAAGGAAAATCAGAAAATACTGTAAGGGAATATTTTTTTGATTTACGTACCTTACTTAGATTCTTGAAACTTAGATATAAGTTAGTAGATAAAAATATACCTTTTGATGAAATTGATATATCAGATGTTGATGAAACGATTATTAGAAGAGTTACCTTACAAGATCTATATGCATTTATTTCTTTTGTTGATAAAGATCGCAACAATAAAAATAACGCTAAAGCTCGTAAGGTTGCTAGTATTAGATCGTTTTTTAAGTATTTAACTACTAAAATTAAGATCATAAGCGAAAACCCTGCTCTTGATTTAGAATCACCAAAAACTAGTGTTAGGCATCCAGTACATCTTACTCTCGAAGAGGCAGAAAATTTACTAGATTCTATCGATGGTTCTTTTAAAGAAAGAGATTATGCTATAATAACATTATTTTTGAATTGTGGTTTAAGATTATCAGAACTAGTTAGTATAGATATTGATAAGATTAAAGGAGATACATTAACTGTTGTAGGTAAAGGTAACAAAGAACGCACTATTTACCTAAATGAAGCTTGTCTACAAGCAATTAGCGACTATCTAAGAGTAAGACCTACAGATGGTGTTAAAACACCAAATGCCTTATTTTTAAGTAATAGAAAAAGTAGAATAAGTAATAAAACTGTTCAATATCTAGTAAAAAAATATATTAAGGAAGCTGGATTAGATACAGAAACATACTCAACACATAAACTAAGGCATACGGCTGCTACTCTTATGTACAAGTATGGAAATGTAGATATTAGAGCCTTGCAACAAATATTAGGTCATGAAAACGTATCAACGACACAAATATATACTCATATTGATGATGAAAGGCTAAGAAAAGCTGTAAAGAGTAATCCATTATCTAAAAAATCACGCACTTAACTTATATGTTCAACAAAATATGATGCATAATAAAAAATAGGCCCATAGGTCTATATGGGTCTATTTTTTATTAAATCTAATATGTAGGAATCTTTATTACTCTACCGGCTTTAATCTCAGCAGTTTTCATGTTATTTATTTTCATTATTTCGTGAACAACTTTTCTTACATCTTGGTTATAAGGATTATTTCTTTTAGCAATATCCCATAGTGTATCTCCAGATACAATAGTTATTTCAGAGAAACTTCTAAGATCAGAGCTATACGCTAAATTTATTTTTGCTACATTGTTAATGATAAGTACAGTAACAACAAATACAATTGATAAAAAAATAGTAAATCTCTTTTTATTCGCTACTCTTACTTGTTTTTTTCTCATAATCAAACCTCCAATAGAACATTTGTTCGTTAACATTATTATAATAAGAACATATGTTCCTGTCAATAGTTTTTTGAAATTTGTCGAACGAATGTTTGCCATTTGATTATTTATATGTTATAATAACAGCAAATACTTTATTGAGGGGTGCCAGCATGTATGAGGATTTATCATCAATACAATTAAAAATACTTGAGTTCATAAAAAAAGAGATCTGTTCTAAAGGGTATCCTCCTGCAGTAAGGGAAATTTGTAAAGCGGTAGATTTAAGATCTACTTCTACTGTTCATGGACATCTTGAGAAATTAGAAAAAAAGGGTTATATAAGAAAAGATCCTACTAAACCAAGGGCAATCGAAATTTTAGATAGAACTGATAATATTATCCCATTTCCAAGAAGAGAAATTGTAAATGTTCCTATTGTAGGTAAAGTTACTGCTGGTGAGCCAATATTAGCAGTAGAAAATATCGAAGACTCCTTTCCTCTACCTATTGATTTTGTCGAAAACGATTCTGTTTTTATGTTAAAGGTAAGAGGAGAAAGTATGATTGATGCAGGTATTCTTGACGGTGATCTTGTACTTATAAGACAGCAAAACACCGCGATTAATGGTGATATAGTGGTTGCTCTTCTAGATGAAGAAGCAACTATTAAGAGATTTTTTAAAGAAAAAGATTTCATTCGTTTACAACCTGAAAATCAATTTATGAAACCTATTATTACTAAACATGTTGTAATTTTGGGTAAAGTGATTGGGGTATACCGTAGAATAAGATAAAAAAGAAAAGCTGGCTAAAAAACCAGCTTTTCTTTTTCTATTAAATTATTTTTATATAAGTTATTTAAACTCATCATAACACCCAGTTTACAGTGGCTATAAGTTAAACCACCTTGGTAATATGAGAAGTAAGGATCCCTCATAGGGCCATCTGCACTTAGTTCTATGGAAGAACCTTGTACAAAAGCACCTGCAGCCATTATCACTTCATCCTCATATCCTGGCATTTCCCAGGGTTCAGGTGTTACATAAGAGTCGACTGGAGAAGCACTTTGTATTCCTTGACAAAACTTGATTGCTTTTTCTCTTGATTGAAATTCAATTCCTTGAATTATATCACTTCTTTTATCATTTATATCTGGTACAATTCTAAACCCAAGGTCTTTATATACTAATGCAGTTAACAAAGCACCTTTTAGCGCCTCGCCTACTATCATTGGAGCTAAAAAAAGACCCTGTAGAGTATTTCTAGTTGTTCCAAAAGTTAATCCACATTCTTTTCCTATACCTGGTGCTGTACTTCTATTAGCAACTAATTCTATTAAATCTTCTCTACCGACAACATATCCACCAGATAATGACATACCGCCTCCAGGATTTTTTATAAGTGAACCTGCCACTATATCTGCACCTACATTTGTTGGTTCTAATGTTTCAATAAATTCGCCATAGCAATTATCTACCATAATAATTAGATTTTTATTGAATGACTTAATACTTTTTATAGCTACTCTAATTTCATCCACTGTTAAAGCTTTTCTGTCACTATATCCTGTAGATCTTTGAATCAAAATCACCTTAGTATTATCTGATATTGATGCTAGTGCTTTATTAATATCAATCTTTCCATCACAATCAAGAGATATTTCTTTGTACTTTATTCCATATTCTATAAAAGTGCCCTTTTCGTTCCCTTTAACACCAATAACCTTTTGTAATGTATCATAGGGACTTCCAGTAATGGAAAGAAGTTCATCTCCAGGTCTCAATATTCCAGACAATGTTAATGTAATTGCATGGGTTCCTGAAACTATTGTCGGTCTTACTAAGGCATCCTCTGTACCAAATACATAGGAATAGATTTCCTCTACCTTTTCTCTCCCAACATCATCATATCCATAACCGGTGGTCCAATTAAAATGCGTGGCGTTTAATCTAGCTTTTTGCATTGCATGAATAATTTTGTATTGATTATGTTCTTTTGTAATTTCGATATTGCTAAAATATTTATCTTTAAGTATCTTTTCTTTACTTGACACGTAGTCAATAACCTCGTTGCATATACCAAATTGTTTACATAATATATTTACTGTATCCTTGTCCAAAATATCACCTTCTATAATTATTGTCTTATGTATTTTAACATATGAAATTAGCAGTTTCAATTAGATTTAACATGACAAAACCTCTTAAGTTATCTTTCACTCAAAAGGTTTCATTTATCTATGTACTTCTTAATATCTATTATTCAAAACTGTCGTCATTATTTCCCCTATTCATAAAATTTATCATCTTACTTGGTACAATAGTTGATATTGCATGTTTATATATTAGATTTTGCTTACCATCACTTTCCAAAACTATTGTATAATTATCGAATCCTTTTACTTGACCTTTTAACTGATAACCATTAAGCAGAAAAATAGTAATAGGATTATTATCTTTTCTTACTCTGTTTAGGAAAATATCTTGTAAATTCATAGTGTTTTTCACAGTCATCCCTCCCTCATAAAATTATTTTATAAGAAAAATTTACAAATAAAACTAATGTTATACATTTTTACTACAACTTTTCTTCTAAATATTTAACAATATATTCAATTAATTCCTCACTATTACAAAAACTATCAATTTTTATCCATTTTATATTTTCATTTCTTCTAAACCAAGTTAATTGTCTTTTAGCAAATCTTCTGGAATCTCTTTTAAGTATTTCTATAGCTTGAGCCAATGTAAGATTTCCTTTTATATATCGAATAATTTCTTTGTATCCTAATCCTTGCATGGATACTAAATCTTCATTATAACCCATGTCTAATAGTTTTTTAATCTCTTCAATTAACCCCGATTCTATCATAATATTAACACGTCTATTAATTCTTTCATATAACTTATCTCTATCCATTGTAATTCCTAAAAATACAACATTATATTTATCATTTTCTTTTCTGAAATCTTTATAAAAATACGACATTGGTTTTCCAGTTTCATGAAATATTTCTAAGGCACGAATAATCCTTTTGGTATCATTGATATGAATTCTATTAGCTGATTCTATATCTACCTCTTTAAGTTCATTAAATATATATTGATTTCCATGTTTTTGTGCCATTTCAGAATATTTATTTCTTAATTCCCAATTTGAAATAGCTTTAGTAAAATCAAGATCATAAACTAATGAATTAATGTATAATCCAGTACCACCTACAATAATGGGGATCTTTTTTTTATTCAATATTTGCAAAATATATTCATTAGCTTTAGCTTGAAAATCTGAAACAGTAAAATTTTCATCCGGATCTACTTCATCTATTAGATAATGCTTAATACCATCCATCTCTGCTTTGGTAATCTTTGCAGTTCCGATATCCATATGTCTGTAGATTTGCATAGAATCTGCAGATATTATTTCTCCATTAATTTTTTTTGCCACCTTTATAGAAATGCTTGTTTTCCCAACAGCTGTTGGTCCAGCTATTATAACAATTGATGGCCTGTTGTCATTCATAAAATCATCCCTTGCTTTATACTCTCTTAAATCTTTTTTCAATTTCATATTTAGATATTTTTATTATTATAGGTCGTCCATGTGGACATGTATATGGCTGTTTCGCTTTTCTTAAATCATTTAATAAAGTATCAATTTCAATATCTTTAATATTATATCCAGCTTTGATTGCACTTGAACATGCTAATTTCATAACCTTGTCGAGTCTCATATCGTAGCTACTCTTAATATCATATTTCAAATTGTCTAATATGTCTAGAAATAGAATTTTAGCATCAGGAGTACCAAAAACTAATGGTACACTCCTAATGACAATTGAATTGGTGCCAAACTCTTCTATATCAAAACCTATATTCTTAAATAAACTCATATTCTCTTTTACTAATTGAGCTTCACTATGAGAAACATCAACAATTTGTGGAACTATCAACTGCTGCATATAGACTTCGTCTGATTCTAATTGAAACTTTATTTTTTCATACATTATTCTTTCATGTGCAGCATGTTGATCAATAATATATAACTCCTTTTCCATTCTATCCTCAGCAAAAATATATGTATCGAATAGGTTGCCAATTATATGGAGATCTGGAATGGGGTTCTTTTTTATTTCCGTTTCTTTTTCATAGCTTATATTATCAGATTCATTAACACTATAATCTAGAATTCTTATTATATCATTTACATCAAAGTTATTCTCAGAATTTTTATTCTTAAAAGAAATCTCGTATTCTAAATCAATTTTTGAGGAGTTATCATTTGTAATTAAATTTTCATAGTCTGAGTTGAAGGCATTATCCAAAAAAGACTCCTGTTTTTGTGTTGTTATCATATCCTTATGTTTTACGGATGGAATAGTAATCTCAGGAATTAAATTATTATTTGAAAAAGCAGAACTAATAGCAATTGAAAGTGCTTTCTTTATAGCTTCATTATCAGAAAATCTTATTTCCGTTTTCGTAGGATGTACATTGACATCAATTAATCCCGGCTTTATATCAATATATATAACATATACAGGAAATCTGTTGGTTGGTATTAATGATTTATATAGGTATTCGATAATTTCTGTAATACATTCATTCTTTATATATCTACCATTCACATAAGTATATTGATGATTCCTGTTACCCCTAGTAAAAGAAGTGTTACTGATTAAACCACGTATCTTTATATCATCTCCAGAATAAATGATATCAAACATAGAATTAACAAATTCCTTGCCTAAGAGGCTATAAACTGTAGATCTAATATCATGTTTACCTGGAGTATTTAAAATCACCTTATTATCCTTAATATACTTTAGCTTCAATCCAGGGTTTCCCAAAGCTAATTTATATATAATATCACTTATATAAGAAGATTCTACTGTATCACTTTTTAAAAATTTTTGTCTAACTGGAACATTATAAAATAGGTTTTTTAGTATTATTGTAGTACCTATAGGACAACCAACTTCATTTTTCTTAACAATCTGACCTCCATTAATAAATAAATGCAATCCACTAATAGTTTCTTTTGTTCTAGTAATAAGCTCTAATTGTGATACAGAAGCAATACTTGCCAACGCCTCACCTCTAAAACCCAAGGTAGATAAAGACTGAAGATCCTCAACATTAGTTATTTTGCTAGTAGAATGTCTTAGAAATGCTAGCTCAATATTATCTGGATTTATTCCTGTTCCATTATCAGTAACCCTGATATACTTTTTACCTCCGCTCTCTATTTCAATAGTTATGAAAGATGACATTGCATCAATTGAGTTTTCAATAAGCTCCTTAATTACTGATGCTGGTCGTTCAATTACTTCTCCAGCCGCAATTTTATTTATTGTATTATGATCTAATAACCTAATTTCGTTACTCATTTATATCACCTATATTTCCTTTGCTTCTTCACGAAGTTTATACAATATATTAATTGCATCTAATGGGGTTAAATTTTCTATATTTACCTTTTTAATTTTTTCAATTATTTTGTTTTTCTTAATATTAAACAAATCTAGCTGCATGCTGTTATTGTTCTCAATAGCTGTTTGTCTTTCGATTTTTTCATTTGTTGAAGCTGCTATTTCTGACTCGCTTTTATCTCTTCTTTCAAGTTCTTGCAATATTTCATATGCTCTATTTATTACATCTCCCCTTACACCAGCTAACCTTGCAACCTCAATTCCATAACTTCTATCTGCTCCCCCTCTCTTAATTTTCCTTAAAAATATTATATCCTCACCTTTTTCTTGAACTAGTATTTTATAATTAATTACTCCCTCTAATTTATCTTCAAGTTCTGTAAGTTCGTGATAATGTGTAGCAAATAAAGTCTTAGCTCCAATTTTTTTCACATCACTTATATATTCGATTACTGACCAAGCTATACTTAAACCATCATATGTGCTTGTACCTCTACCAATTTCATCAAGTATTAAAAGACTATTTTTCGTTGCATTATTTAGTATATTTGCAACCTCACTCATTTCTACCATAAAAGTACTTTGACCTTGAGATAAATCGTCAGAAGCCCCTATTCTTGTAAATATCCTATCTACAATACATATATCTGCTTCTTCAGCTGGTACAAAACTTCCAATTTGCATCATAAGCACAATAAGTGCAACTTGTCTCATATAGGTAGATTTTCCTGCCATATTAGGACCAGTTATAACTAAAACTCTGCTTTCATCATTATCCAATAGGGTATCATTAGGAACAAATAATCCTTCTTCAAGTACCTTTTCCACAACAGGATGTTTACCGTCCCTAATACTGATTAAACCTTTTGTGTTTATTTTTGGCTTAATATAATTGTTATTAAGAGCTGTTAGCGCAAGTGAATTTAGTACATCAATTTTTGCTATAAGTCTACTAGTTTCTTGTACTCTTTTAACTTCAGATGCAATCTTATCTCTAATGCTGACAAATACCTGGTATTCTAAAGCTACCATCTTATCCTCAGCACCTAAAATCTTATCTTCCATATTTTTCAACTCTGGAGTTATATATCTTTCTGAATTTGCTAAGGTCTGTTTTCTTATAAAATAATCTGGAACAAACTTAATATTACCTTTTGAAACTTCAATATAATACCCAAAAACCTTATTAAAACCAATTTTTAAGTTTTTAATACCAGTTTTTGCTCTCTCTTGCTCTTCTAGCTTTGATAACCATTCCTTCCCTTGTATTGATGCCTCTTTAAGAGATTTAATCTCTATATTATAATCTTTTTTAATAATCCCACCTTCTCTTACTGAAAAAGGTGGATCATCAACAATAGAATCATTTATTATATCATAAATATCTTCAAGTCCATCAAGTTTATGGCTTATTTCAAGCAATCCTTTACAGTTTGTAGACATCAATAATTTTTTAACTTTTGGAAAAGCTTTTATTGATTCTTTTAAAGCAACTAAATCCCTTGCATTACAGGTTCCAAACACAACTTTTGACATAAGTCTTTCTATATCATAAACTTGCTTTAGTAATTCCCTTATATCATTTATTAACATTAAATTATCAATAAAAAATTCAACTATATTTAGTCTACTTTCAATATCTTTTTTATCTATCAAAGGTTCTTCGATCCATTTCTTAAGAAGTCTACCTCCCATAGCAGTAGATGTTTTATCAAGTACCCATAGCAATGAACCTTTTTTAGTTTTACCTCTAATAGTTTCTGTAAGCTCGAGGTTTCTTCTAGTATTTAAATCTAGAATCATAAAATTGCTAGTTGAATATTGAGAAATTTTATTAATGTGTTGAAAAGAAATTTTTTGAGTCTCTCTTAAATATTCAATTAAAGTACCTGAAGCAATGGTAGAATATTCTTTATTATTTAAGCCAAGTCCATCAAGATTTATGACTGAAAATTGTCTTTTTATTGACTCCTTAGCGAAATCTAGCTCAAAACTCCATTCATGATATGCATTTATCATACATTCAAATCTTTGTTTAATCTTAGATGTTAAAATATTGTTTTGGTAAAGAAAACTATTACATATTATTTCAGTTGGCATAATTTTGCCTAACTCATCAAAAAGAGAATCAATAATATTATCATTTTCAATTCTTTTTTCTGTTGTAAAAAAATCACCAGTAGAAATATCAGTATACGCTAATCCAAAGCCTATTTCATCTAAAAATATGCAACATAGATAATTGTTTTTCTTTTCATCTAGTACATTAGTATCTATAATTGTACCAGGAGTTATTACCCTAACTACATCTCTTTTCACAAGTCCTACTGCCTTTGCAGGATCTTCCACTTGTTCACAAATAGAAACCTTATAACCTTTTTCTATTAGTTTAGCTATATATGAATCTGCAGAATGGAAAGGAACTCCACACATAGGTGCCTTTTCTTTTTGCCCACAATCTCTTCCGGTTAATGCAATTTCTAATTCTTTCGAAGCAATAATAGCATCATCAAAAAACATTTCATAAAAATCGCCTAATCTAAAAAAAAGAATTGAATCCTTATGTTTTTCTTTTACTTCCAAATATTGTTTCATCATTGGCGTCAAACTCAAATTATTTCCCTCCAAAATCCCTGTTATTAATTATTATACCATATATAGAAAACAGTGTCCTATACTTTCATTCGTGTTACAAAAAATAGACTAATGTACATTAGTCTATTTAATACAAACTGTATCGTTTAGCATATTTTCTTCTGTCTATTTTAAAGTTCTATACTCTGTTGATTCAATAATTGAATAGCCCAATTTTCTTTCAAATACTATAGGATTTGAATTATTATTTTTCATCTATGATATTTCCCTCTAGTGTCCATGTTTTTGTGTTAGTAATCTTAACAGTAACTATTTTCCCAATCAAGTCTGTATTCCCCTTAAAGTGTACTAATTTATTTGTTCTAGTTCTACCACTTAGTACTGTTGAATCAGTTTTACTAGTTTCTTCAACTAAAATTTCCTGGTAAGTATTCATAAGCTTTAAGTTATTATCATGACTAATAGGATTTAAGACATCTAGAAGCACCTTTAGTCTTTTATGCTTTATCTCATCTGGAATTTGTTCCTTCATATTTGCAGCAGGTGTACCTTTTCTAATAGAGTAAAGAAAAGTGAAGGCTGAGTCAAATTCTGCTTTTTTGATAACATCAATAGTTTCTAAAAAATCTTCTTCAGTCTCTCCAGGGAATCCAATTATTATATCAGTAGTCAGCGAAATATTAGGTATCTTTGCCTTAATATTTTTTACTAGATTTAGATATTGCTCTTTTGTATATTTTCTATTCATAAGCTTTAATATTCTATCACTACCCGCTTGAAAAGGTAAATGAATATGTTCACAGACTTTACTACAGTCTTTTATTGCATTAATAAGTTCATCAGATAAATCTTTAGGATGAGATGTCATAAATCTAATTCTTTCAATCCCTTCAATATCATTAATTAGGTAAAGTAGCTCTGCAAAAGATAGTTTAGAATCTAATGATTTTCCATACGAGTTAACATTCTGTCCCAAAAGAGTTACTTCTTTAAAACCTTCTTTGGCAAGTCCTTTGATTTCGTTAACAATATCCTCAGGCGCTCTACTTTTTTCTCTTCCCCTTGTGTATGGTACTATACAATAACTACAAAAGTTATTACAACCATACATAATATTAACAAAAGCTTTAAAACTATACTTTCTTTTTGCAGGTATCCCTTCTATTATTTCTACTCCATCTTCCCATACATCTATTATCATTCGTGTATGCTGATTATAATTTGCTAGCAGTTCAGGAAGCTTGTGTATATTATGAGTACCAAATATTATATCAACAAACTTATATTTATCTTTAATTATGTCTCTTATTTCTTTTCTTTGCATCATACATCCACATATGGCTATTATTAGTTCTGGTCTCTCTTTCTTTAAAGATTTTAATTCACCGAGATTACCATAAACTTTAAATTCTGCATTTTCTCTAACTAAACATGTATTGAAAATTATTAAATCTGCTTCTTCCTTTATATCTGTATTTATATATCCTAAAGATTCTAAAATTCCTGACATTTTCTCCGAGTCGTGCTCATTCATTTGACAACCCCATGTAAGAATTATATATTTTTTGTTGTTATCTACCATTATAATCCTCCTTATACTTCCAGCAATTCTACAAAACTATTACAAATTACTCTATCATTATAACAGACATGATAATAAAAACAAAGTAATTATACAGCTATATAGCTCAAGCTATATTTTATAGAGAAAATTTTATTAAATAAAGAGGAAGAGCAAGCCTTCCTCTTATAAAAAATCCTTAATAGTATATGATACATCTTCTGTCTTATTAATAACCTTTAATATAGTCTCTTTCAAAGACTCCTTGTCTTTTGAAAATAACTGTTCTTTTTCTCCTTTAGCTTTTAAATCTAAAAAAACACTAATTCCATTAATATCATCTCTAATTTTTATTAGATTTTTTTCATATAGTCCAATGTTTGCTAAAATAAGCGTTGGATAATTAATTTGCTTTATTTCTTCATTAGTACAATTATCCAAGTTATTTAACTCATATCTTGAAAAACCAGCCATTATCATAATAAGCTTAATTAAAACCATTTCATCATAAAAATAATTATTATGGTTTTTATTAAAAAAGTTATTGGAAATGAAATTTCTGATACTTTTTTTAGGGTATATCCATACAATTTCAGTTTCAGTTTGGTCATTATCTCTAATTGGAGTTTCAAAGTCAAAAAAAGTCATTATAAAATTGCTACTATAGAACATGTCTTCACTCTTGATAAAAATATCTTTTAGATTGTAACTAATAAGATATAACTTTCGTCTTATATAACTTAGGACTAGAAATTCCATAAATTCTTCCACATTATTATCTTTAGGTTTTATTTCATAATAGTATTCTATATTAACTGGAAAAGGTACTATGTTCTTAACAACAAATGAAACTAAGCTATAACTAAATACTTTCCTTCTTATAGGATCTTCTTGTTCAATCATATAGTTTTTAAAAACTTCTATCTCTTTTGGCAATAAAGGTATTGTTTCAATATTAGGGAACATAATTATTCTCCTTTCTATAAGTATTTTTTGAAGAAAAGAGAATAATTATATCAATTTGTTTATGTTATTTAATGAAAAACTATACATACAAATCCTAAAATAGGTTGTTGTATAAATCAATAGAAATACGATCTTTTTGAAAATTTTTCAAAAAATAATTAATTATATGTGCTAACTTAGCTATTCCATAATCTATTTCATCATTATGTATAGATGCTATACTTAATCTAAAAAAATGTGTGTCACGTTGCCAAATATCAAATAGAGAGCCTGGTGCTATTGAAATATCATTTTTTAAACAAAGTCTATATAATTCGTTTGCAGAGTAGCCACTAGGCAATGAAAACCAAAAACTAAGTCCTCCTTGAGGTAAAATATATTTTACTTCCTTAGGCATATGTTTCCGTACACTTTTTACGATTGTTTTATATCTTTCAGTATAAATAGTGTTGACATTTCTAATGTGTTTTTGCCATATACCCTTCTCTAAGTATAAATGGAAGGCTCTTTGTATAAGGCCTGAGGTAGATATATCAGATATATGTTTAGCAGACAGCACCTCATTATATATACTCTTTGGTATTATCATAAATGCAAGTCTTAATCCTGGCATAAATATCTTCGAAAAGCTTTTTATATATACAACTTTGTCAGAGGTATCTAGGGATTTCAATGTGTTCTTTGATTGGGTGAAGAAATCTAAGTCGCTTAAATAGTCATCTTCAATAATATAAAAATTATATTTTGTAGCCAATTCAATTAGCTTTTTCTTTTTTGCAACACTATAAGAATAACCTGTTGGATTCTGAAAGTTTGGCATTACATAGATAAATTTTGGTTTGAAGCTTTTTAACTTATATTCTAAATCAATTAAATCGATTCCGTCCTTATTTATAGGTATCTCAACTATTCTTGCAGACCTTGATTTAAACACTGCTATAGCTCCAGTATAAGTAGGATTTTCAGTAAAAACAATGTCCCCATAATTAATTAGAGCCTTCGATAGAATATCTATGCCTTGTTGTGCTCCTGAAATGATGTGAATATTACCTTCATTAGTCTTAATATTAAAGTCAGATAAATAATTGCTTATTGCATTTCTTAGATTAAAATATCCCTGACTTTCTTGATAAGTAAAAGCTCTACCTTTATCTCTATCTAATACTTGGTTTAAAACTAATTTAAAATCATCTACTGGGAATAGATCAGGCATAGGTGCAGTACTTGCAAAGTTAACTATTTTTTCTTTATTATTTATATCAATATCTATATCTAAATTTGCAAAATTCATATTTGTTTCTTCATCTAAAATTAATCTTTCAACTTCCTTGCTACGAATATCCTGAACATATGAGCCACTTCCCATTTTTTTATATATATACCCCTCTGCTTCTAAAAGGTTATAGGCATTTACAACAGTTACATTATTCACTCCAAGCTTACTCGCCAAGTATCTTATAGTTGGTAATTTTACATGAGGTTCAATAATATTGGATTCAATTAATTTTTTTACCTCTTCATATAATTGTAAGTATAGATATTGACTTTTATTCTTGTCAAGTTTGATTTCTTCAACTGTTTTCACTTTATAATCCTCCATTTAATGAACAATTGCTATAATATAATGATATTGTTTCCATACATTATAATCATATCATAGTCGGATTATTTTTCAAATTATTATGGGTTAAAAAATTAAACCTAACATTACAGTTAGGTTTAATTTTTATTTTCTACCAAAAAATTTAGTGAATATTCCTTTATTTGCTTCTTGCTCTTTCTTTAACTTATCTTTTAATTCTACTACCTCATACGACTTTTCTTTTATTTTCATTTTAAGCTTAATGTTTTCACAAATGAGAACATCTCTTTCATTATTGCTAATTTCATTTCTTAACCGTGTTACTTCATCCTTAAGTTCGGTTACTATTCTTAAGCTAATATCTGCTTTTTCAATTAATATAGGTCTCAATTCTTCAGAAATTAATTCTTTTAGTAATCTGCAAATCTCTGTAGTATTTGGAACAATTTCGGTTTCTTTATTAAATAATGTAGTTACAGCAGTCTCGCCATTTGAGACTAATATTTCTGGCGAACTCATTATAAGTTTAATTTGCTTATTAGTAAATCCTTTTTCTTGTAAAGCTTTTATGTAGTTATAAATCTCTAATTCTTTATAAGTATAATACCTATGATTTGCATTATTTCTAGGTATATCTAGCTCAAACTCTTTCTCATAATACCTAATAACATGAGCTGGATAACCTGTTAATTCTGATACTTCAGAAATTGTATATTCTTTTTCTGCATCATACATAAAACTCACCTCCCAGAAGATCATACATAATAAATGAATTCTTCATACATTTGATATTTCCTTTACATTTATATCACTATCGACCAAAATATTCCGATAAATTAAAACATAATATACTATTAACTAGTAAAATAAATAATAAGAATACAATTTTCAGCAATATCTTTATATAAAAAAAAGGGGTGAATTTTCACCCTCTTAAAATTTTAATTCTTTAATTAAAAGTCTCGATAATAAGTTTATGCAATTATTAACATCGCTTTTAGAAATTGATTCACATGGACTATGAGTATACCTTGTAGGAACAGAAATAACTCCAGTTGGAACACCTGCTCTTGAAAGATGTATAGCACCTGAATCTGTTCCTCCATGTTCTAATATTTCCAACTGATAAGGAATATTATTTTCTCTTGCTGTACTGGTCATAAAATCCTTTACAGATGGACTTACAATTATGCTCTGATCTTTTACCTTTATAGCTGCTCCTTTATTTAATCCTATTGCAAACCTTTTTGCCTTAGGTGTATCTCCTGAACCTGTTATATCTATTGCAATACCGAAGTCGGGATCAATACTATAAGCAGAAGTTTTTGCTCCCCTTATGCCTACTTCTTCTTGGGCTGTGAAAACAAAGTAAATATCATTTTTTGATTCCTTCAACCCTTTCATGGTTTCAATTAATATATAACAACCTATTCTATCGTCTAAACAGCCTGATATAACTCTGTTTTCGTCTTCATAGTATTGTGAAGAATATACACACGAGTCACCTATATTAACTTTTTTTTCAGCTTCTTCTCTTGAGTTAGCTCCTATATCGATGTACATATTATCTAGCTTAAGCTTACTAATATCCTCCATATGTTCCATGTGAATTACACCGGTTATTCCATCTCTGAATACAACACGTTGACCTAAAGAAACAAAAGGCGAAACACCACCTATATTTGTAAATCTCAAAAAACCCTTTTCATCAATGTCTGTTATAAGTAATCCAATTTGATCCATGTGTGCAGCAACCATTATTTTTTTACCATTTCCTTTTTTTCTTGCAATTAGATTTCCTAGCCTATCAACTTCTATTTCATCTACATAGCTCTTTATTTCACTTTTTATAAATTCCGCAACTAAATTTTCGTCGCCAGAAGGAGAAAAAATATTAACTAACCTTTTTAATAATTCTCCATTAAAATTCATTACAAAGCCCTCCCTTTTCAAGTTTTTCTATAAATAGATTTAATAGTATTTTTGCATTATAAAAATCATTTTTGCTCATAACACTAATAGGTGAATGAATATACCTGCATGGAACTGAAATAGTAGCAGTTATGGCCCCATGTCTAGTTAAATGAATTTTTCCAGAATCATTTCCACCAAAAGTAGTTCTTCTTAGTTGATAAGGAATGTTATTTTCTTTTGCTATATTAATTATGTAATTTCTTAATCCTTTATTAAATACAGTTGTTCTATCCATCACAGAGATAGCTGGGCCTTTTCCTAATTCTGTAGCCTGCAAATGGCCTTCTATTTCTGGTACATCAGAACAAGTTGTTCCTTCTAAAATGATTCCTATATCTGGTTCAATTCTATATGCTGCAGGACCAGCTCCTACTAACCCTATTTCTTCCATTACAGTGAATACCCCATATATAGATAGCTTCCTACTGGTCTTAAGTAAATCAATCAATATTTTGCATCCCACTCTATCATCTAAAGCTTTTGATTTTATTAAATCATTTCCAAACTCAACATAATTACTTAAAAAAGAAACATAATCTCCAACCTTTACAAGCTTTTCAGCTTCATCTTTATTATTTACGCCAATATCAATGTATAACTCTTTATAATCCAAGGCTTTTTTCCATTCAGTTCTTTTTTGTAAATGAAACGGCTTAGCTCCAATTACTCCTTTTAACTTTTTATTACCTACTAATACTGGTTTTGAAACTAAAACTCTTTGGTCGATACCTCCTACATTTGTAAATCTTAGAAGCCCGCTGTCTTCAATCTTAGTAATCATAAGTCCTACTTCATCCATATGTGCTGCTATCATGATCCTAGGAGTATCAATTTCTCCTTTTTTATATACAATGATATTTCCTATCCTATCTACTTGAATGTCATCTACATAGTTCTTTATTTCATTAATAATTATATCTCTTACTTCCTTTTCATTTCCTGAAACACCACAGGCTTCTGTTAGCTTTTTTAATAACATAGCAATCCCTCCAAATTCTCCTGAGAAATTATAGATATAAATCTAGCTAATAATTTAGCTGAGATCTTAATATCTTCAATATTTATAGTTTCTATTGAGGTATGCATGTATCTGAGAGGGAGAGATATTAATAAAGTTGGGACTCCACATCTTGTAATCTGCATTGCACGAGCATCTGTGCCAGTAGGCCCAGGATCTATTTCAAACTGGTGAGGAATATTATTTGTTTTTGCTATTTCTGTTAGTTTTTCTCTAAGCTTTGGATGAATGTTGCCTCCAATAGTAATGCCAGGCCCTTTCCCTATATCTAATGTATATTCTTTTGGTATTTCTGGCGTAGAACCAAATCCTACATCAATAGCAATTCCTATATCAGGGTTGATACTATATGTACTAGTGGTAGCTCCCCTTACCCCTACTTCTTCTTGTACAGTTGATACGAAGTAGACATCAGCTTCATGTCTAAAATAATTCAGCTCCTTAGCGCATTCATACATAGTCACTACGCCTGCTCTGTCATCTAATGCCTTCCCACTTACCCAGTTACCTTGTAATTCTATAAAGTCTCTTTTAATAGTTATAGTATTACCTATTTCAATCAAATCTTCTAATTGCTCTTTAGAAAAGCCAACATCAATTGCCAAATCTTCAATTTTAACTGCTGTTTCCCTTTCAGTTTCATCCTGTAAATGAGGAGGTTTCGCTCCAATAACACCAAATAAATCTTTCTTCCCATGTACAATAACTTCTTGTGCCAACAAGGTTCTAGGGTCAATACCACCAATTGTTGTAAACTTTACAAAGCCATTGTCATCAATGTCAGAAACCATTAGACCTATCTCATCCATATGAGCTGCCATCATTATTTTGATATTATTCGAATTCTTCGCACCTCTTTTTAAGGCAACAACATTTCCTAAATTATCAGTACTTATTTCATTTGTGAAATCTTTAAAGGCTTTAACTATTAAATTAGATACTTCTTGCTCGTGTCCAGAGACACCTGACTTTTCGCATAAAAACTTCAATAACTCTTTTGCTTCCAAATGTTTTCTCCTCCTTTTTCTCAAATATCGAAATCAATTCTGTTTACAAAAATCATTATAATACTATGATAATCAAAGATTTAAATGCTTCTTTTATAAAAAAAAGTTCTTGCTGATTTTAAATTATATTTTTCAGGCATTATTATCTGCTCTGTACTCCCTACAAATAATACTCCATAATTGCTTAAAGAATCATGGAAATTATTGTAGATTTTCACCTTAGCATCTTCAGTAAAGTATATTAGTACATTCCTACATAAAATAAGATCGCAATTGTTTGGATATTTATCTTGAAGCAAATCAATGCGTTTAAACTGAACGCAATCTTTAATAGATCGATGGATCTTATAACTGTTACCTACTTTTTCAAAGTATTTGATTCTTAAATCATTTGGCACATTCTGAAGGCTTTTTTCGTTATAAATACCAGCTTTAGCTTTTTCTATAGCGCCTAAATCAATATCAGTTGCAAGAATTCTTATATCCTTCAAGTTAAAATATCTAGATAAAAGCATAACAAGAGTATATGGCTCTTCTCCTGTAGAACAAGCACTACTCCATATGTTCAGTTTTTTGTTATTTTTAATTAATTCTGGTAATATCTCTTTTTCTAGGACTTCCCACTGCATAGGATTTCTAAAAAATTCAGATACATTAATAGTTAAATAGTTTATAAATTCATCAAGTAATACAGAGTTCTTTTTTAATCCTTCTAAATAATCACCAAAATCTTTATATTTATTTCTGCTTAATAAAGATTGAATCCTTCTCTTCATCTGTTTTTCTTTATAGCTTGATAAGTCTATCCCTATTAGATAATATACTTGTTTCTTGAACCATTCATACTTATCCATCTTTATGTCCCCTTTTCTTTAGAACCTAATGTATAATATATATTCTATCAATAAAAAAACCCTGTGGCAATATGCCACAGGAAACTATATAAAGGGGGTCTTGATGTATTTTGTGAGGTCATTAATATTTTTTACATAATCCCTAAAAATATTCTATATAATAAAAAAGAATGAGGTAAATAACCTCACTCTATTTATTTTCTTTAATAATATCGCCTATTGTGATTTTTTCTTCTGAATTATATTCTATCTTCTCATTTGATTCATTCGCTGAAGCTTCTCTAATACTTAACCCTATTTTTTTCTCTTCTTTATTAATATCTAATATTTTAACTTTTACTTTTTCTCCAACTCTTAATTCTTCAGATGGTTTTGCTATGTGTTTATCAGAAATTTGCGAAATATGAACTAATCCCTCGATTCCTTCTTCAAGCATTACAAATGCACCAAAGTCAACTAACCTAATAACTTTTCCTTCAACTACATCTCCAACACTATATTTTTCTTCAATATTCTCCCATGGGTGTGGATAAGTTTGTTTTAACCCTAATGAGATTCTATTTTTCTGTTTATCAGCATCTAGTACTATTACCTTAATTATATCTCCTTCTTTAACTATTTCTGATGGGTGCTTTACAT
The DNA here is from genome assembly GCF_040308045.1 of Proteiniborus sp. Classification (NCBI taxonomy): domain Bacteria; kingdom Bacillati; phylum Bacillota; class Clostridia; order Eubacteriales; genus Proteiniborus; species Proteiniborus sp. The sequence continues at coordinate 20,258 of NZ_JAWRHZ010000006.1, read as the reverse complement.
GAGACCATGAAAGATCAGAGATATGAACAAGACCATCTACTCCTCCAATATCCACAAAAGCACCAAAGTCAGTAATTCTTTTTACTTGTCCCTCAATTACTTGATCCTTCTCTATGCTTTTCCATAGATTATTTTTCTTATTTTCAAGCTCCTCTACTTCAATACTTTTTCTTGAAAGTACTATTCTTTTCTTATTTCTATCAAAATCAATTACTCTCACATCAAATGTTTTACCAATAAAAACTTGTAGATCACTTACAAACCTATTTGCTATTTGAGAAATAGGTATAAATCCTCTTAATCCCTTAACTAGAGCAATAGCTCCACCATTTACAATTTCAATAACTTTAGCACTTACTTTTGATTGATTATTAAACAACTCTTCTAACTCATCCCAGCTCTTAACTGTATCTACTCTTTTCTTTGAAAGGATTACATTCCCATCACCATCATCTAGTTTTAATATATATACTTCTATTTCATCCCCCACAGATAAGAGTTCAGAGGGAATTACTTCTGGATCATTTGACAATTCTTCTTTCTTGATAATACCATCTGACTTGTAGCCAATGTTCACCATTATTTCATCATCTTTTATTGATATTACCTTTCCTTTTACAGTATCCCCTCTATGAACCTTAACCATCGTATCTTCAATGGCCTTCATTAGTTCATCCATATTTTCCAAATTGCTCATTTTATCGTAAACCTCCTTAATAATCCAGCTAGGAGTAGATGCTCCAGCTGTTAGTCCAATAGATTTAAATCCTTTTAGTTCATTAATAGGCAACTGATCTGCTATTTCAATATGATAAGTATTATTGCAAAATTCCTTGCTAATATCAACAAGTTTCTGAGTGTTAGAGCTGTGGTATCCACCTATAACCACCATTGCTTCTGATATTTTAGCTATTTCTTCACATGATTTTTGTCTTAGCTGAGTTGCATTACAAATAGTGTCGAAAACTTCTACTTCATTTCCTTTCAATGAAATCAGTTCTACTAGTTTTTTAAATTTACCTTCAAAAAAAGTAGTTTGTGCTACAATACATATTTTATCATAATTTAACATAACTGCAACATCTTCTTCATTATTTACAATAATAGCACTATTACCACACCATCCATTAATACCAATAACCTCAGGATGTTTAGGATCACCAATAATAATTATTTGATAACCGAGATCATAAAATTCTTTTACTTTGCTTTGTATTTTCCTAACAAATGGGCATGTACAATCCACAAGTTCAATATTTCTTTCCTTAGCAGTATCATATACATGTAAAGGAACACCATGGGACCTGATAATTACTTTACCGTTATCAATGTCTTCAATGTCTTCAATTATTTCTAGGCCTTCTTGTTTAAGCTTTTTTATCACTTGACTATTGTGAATAAGCGGTCCTAATGAATATGTTTTTTTACAACCTTCACTAAGAACTTTTTTTGTTAATTCAAGAGCTTTATTCACTCCAAAACAAAACCCCGAATTTTCTGCAATTATTATTTTCAAATTCCTTCCTCCTGTTTATTTTAAGAGTTTTTAAGGCTATAAATTTTAGTCATAACTTGTTTACTAAATTCCTTATAATCTTCCATATTAAATTTCTGATTATAGTATTCTTCAGAGATTATTTGCTCACCAATTATAATGTTTATTTTCTTAAACAGCTTGTACTTGGTATCTATATATATAGGTACAATTGGCGCTTTTCCTTTAATACTAATCATTGCTATACCAGGTTTAGCATTGTCAATCTCCTCTTTTTTACTCCTAGTACCCTCTGGAAATATCCCTAAAGCCTCTTCACTTTTTAGTATCTTTAAGGAATTTCTTATTGCAGATAAGTCTGCTCCTTCTCTATCTACCGGAAAAGCTCCTAACTTATCTAAGAGTTTACCAAAAATTTTATTCTTAAACAATTCTTTTTTTGCCATGAAATATATCCTTCTAGGAACTGAAATTGCAACAGTAATGGGATCTAACATGCTGACATGATTAGAGCATATTATTATTTTACCTTCAGTTGGCACATTTTCAATCCCTGTAACATTAATTCTAAAAACAAGTCGAAAAACAACAAATAATATAGTTCGAAGAAAACTATAAAGAGTCATTATTTACCCCCTTGTTAATTATATCAAGTATTTCTGAAGTTACTTCATCAATAGTTTTTTTAGTGGTATCAATTTCAAATGCATCTATACACTTAATTAATGGTGCAAACTCCCTAGTACTATCTATTTCATCTCTAGTTTTTAGTTCTTCAATTATATGTTCTAAATCAACATTATATCCTCTTTCCAGCAATTCTTTGTATCTTCTCCTACCTCTTTCTTCTATAGAGGCTGTAACGTAAAATTTATAATCAGCATTAGGAAGAACAAAGCTTCCAATATCTCTTCCATCCATTATAACACTCTTATTGCTAGCTATATTCTTTTGAATTTCAACAAGTTTTTGTCTAACTTCTTTAATCTTTGCCACATCAGAAACACTAGTACTTATTTGATTTTTTCTTATTTCTTCATTTACTTCTTCACCATCTAAATATATATGATTATTTCTGAAGTCTATATTTGTTTTTTCTAAAATTTTACTTACTTCTAATTTGTTTTGTATATCTATTTCATTCTTAAGGATTTTTAGAGTCAATGCTCTATACATTGCTCCTGTATCTATGTAGACAATATTCAATTTCTTAGCAATTTTTTTTGAAATCGTACTTTTCCCTGAACCTGCAGGTCCATCTATGGCTATTTTTAAATTTTTCATGGCTACACTACACTCTCCTAATAAACATAACCACCTTTCAAGGTGGCTAGTTTGTTCGATTTTTCTAGTATCTTCTTATTAATTATATATTATTAACCTGTACTTCACAAGAGTATTTATCCATGGCATATATATTATTATCTTTTTCATTTTGATTAAATGAATATTAAACCAGATGATTTATCTCTTATATATCTTAACCTTTGGAAAAGATTTAATTCCTTCTTTAATTACTAATTTTTGATTTAGCCTTGGTTCTTTAATATTTTTGCTTATACCCACTACCTTTATTTCGATTTCATCATCATACATAGTACCATCTACTTCTATCATATCTCCATCATAGACTTTAATTGTTAATTCACTATTATCATCAAATTTATATTTTCCTCTTCCATTGATATTAACTTTTAGTTTACTAAAATCTGTGCTATTTTTTTTAATAATAATATAGCCCACTTCTTCGTTTTTCGTATAATTATTATCTATTTCTATTTCATAATGATCATAAAAAACTGGCATCTCTATATCAGCTATAAAACCTAATTGTATTACAAAGAATAAAACTCCAATTATACTCAACACTAGAATTATAGATTCAATTTTATCAAAAATTCTTTTCATTTCTTTTACCTCCAAAATTAATCTTATTAAAATAAACTATGCAAAAAAAGAAAAAAAATGTACTTATACAGTACATTTTTACTAATCTTACTATTTATATTTAGCAGTTTAATCCTGCAAGGTAACCAGTAGAATAGGCAATTTGTAAGTTGAATCCTCCTGTTACCGCATGTACATCAATGACTTCTCCAGCAAAAAACAATCCTTTAACTATTTTAGATTCCATTGTAGAAGAATCAATTTCCAGTGTTGATACCCCTCCAGAAGTTACTATTGCTTCATTAATAGATCTAAATCCAGAAAAGTTCATTCTTAAATTTTTAAATAAATTAATTACTCTTTTTCGTTCTTCACGAGTTATTTGATTTACAAATTTGTCTTCATCAATGTTAGAAAGTTCTACTATTACGGGAATTAATTTTCGGGGAAGTAGATCATCTAGTGAATTTTTAAACTGTTTTTTCGAATATTTTTCAAAATCTCTTAGTATTCTTGCCTCTAATTTTTCATCAGACAATGCAGGTTTTAAGTCAACAACAATATTTATTTTTTCCCCTATATATCTGTTAATATAATTACTCATAGTTAAAACAATAGGCCCAGAAATACCATAATGAGTAAATAGTAATTCTCCAAAGTCCTCGAAAATCTTTGTTTTTCCCACGTATGCAGATATTTTCACGTTTTTTAATGCTAAGCCCTGTAATTTTTTAACCCACTCTTCACTAATTTCACATGGCACTAAGGCAGGCCTTAAATCAATAATTGTATGTCCAAAATTTTGGGCAAAATAATATCCATCTCCAGTAGATCCTGTTTGCTGATATGATTTGCCTCCAGTAGCAATAATTACTCTATCGAAATATTGTTCTTCAGAATCAGAAAACTCAATTCTAAAATTATCATTATCTCTTTTTTCTATGTATTTTACTTCTTTGTTTAATACTATTTCAACTTTTTCATGGCTTAAGTATTTTTCTAAAGCTTTTATTACATCACTTGACTTGTTGCTAACTGGAAACACCCTATTCCCACGTTCTATTTTTGTATCAACTCCAAATTTTGACAATAGTTCGATTATATCATTATTTGTAAAAGAATAAAATGCGCTATATAAAAATGATTTGTTAGACACAACATTTTCAATTAAATCTTCGACTTCACCTGCATTGGTAATATTGCATCTCCCTTTTCCTGTCAAAAATAATTTTTTGCCTAACTTATTGTTTTTTTCAAAAATAAATACGTTTTTCCCTAAGGCTCCAGCTGTAGCAGCCGCAATCATTCCAGCAGGTCCTCCACCTATTACTGCTATACGATTTTTCAACATTTAAACCTCCTTAAGATGACTTGTATCATTTAAAACCCTTAGAACAGGTGAATAGTCTCTATATTCTAAAATACTTAATCCTGTATTACCTATAGAAAGCTTATTATAAAATGAAAGGTCAATACCTAATATCCCTAATATAAGAGCTTTAATAGAGGTTCCATGTGAGACAATCAAAATATTTTTATTCTCATTTTTCTTGATATAACTCTTTACTACCCCCAAAAGTCTTTCTTGTAAATCTATTAATCTTTCAGCCTCAGGTAGAATTAATTTATGAGGTTCTGTCATCCAAACAATATGCTCATTCAGATATTTATCTTTTATTTCTTTTGTCGTAAGTCCTTCCCATATTCCAAATCTTATTTCTCTTAATTCCTCTAAACTTTTTACTTCTAAATTAAGCAGCTTTCCTATTATTTTAGCAGTGTCAAAGGCACGCTTTAAATCACTCGAAAAAATCATATCGATTTTTTCATGAATTAATCTTTCTCCAATTTTTTTAGCTTGTTCTATACCTTTTTTTGTAAGGTTCACATCACTTTGCCCTTGAACTTTATTTAAAATGTTCCACTCAGATTCACCATGTCTTACTAAATAAAGTCTATTCATTGCTTCCTCCTATAAATAAGAAATATTATGTCTAAATTATTAGATTTAAGTTAGTCTCAATAAAATTATTTTTAATTCATAGTTGTTTAAATTTATTATATACATTATAAACTAAAAATAATAAAATAAAAAGTTTGTTATCATTTATGATAACATCTATTATGATAATAAGTATGTAGCTTACAATTAAAATAATTTTGGTGCAGTAAATAAGAACCTTTTAATGAGCTATAAAATAAATGAGGGAACTGATTAACAGTTCCCTTATTTATCGATGTTATTTAATTTATCCTTGCTATCGTAAACATTATATTCCTTCCAAATACTCTCTAACTCATTAAAATATTTTTCAATATCCTCTCTCTCTCTCATGCCTATGGCAATTATTAAAGCATTAAGTAAACTCATTGGCGCAACTAAAGAGTCAACAAATGACAACATGTTGCTACGTGCAATAAGTGTATAATCAGCTATACTGGCTATAGGTGAGATCAAACTATCCGTAATACCAACCACCTTACATTGTTGAGCTTTGACATATTTAAGTGCATCTAAAGTTCTCCTAGAATACCGAGGATAACCAATTCCTATTACTAAATCATCCTTGGTTATTCTAAGGATCTGTTCAAAAATATCACTTATTCCAGTTCTTACGACTTTAACATCATCTATAAGGATACCTAAATAAAAGCCAAGATAATCTGCTAATGCTGTTGAACTACGAAGACCTAATATATATACTCTTCTAGCACCTAAAATACTATCTACAACCTTATCAAACGTATCAGTGTTTATTTCATCAATAGTTGCCTTTATATTTTCCATGTCAGTTCTCAAAACTTTCTTTAATCCTACTTCCTTGTTAGTATAGTCATCTGACATACTTAATCGTTGTACGGTAGTAAGTTTATTTTTAATAAGTTCTTGTAAAGCTCTCTGTAAACTTGGATAACCAGAAAACCCAAGGGTTAAAGCAAATCTTACAACAGTAGATTCACTTACCCCAACTACTTCTCCAAGCTTTGCTGCAGTCATAAACGCAGCCTTATCATAACTAGACATTATATATTCAGCAATTAGCTTTTGTCCTTTGCTAAGCCTTGTAAAATTCATCTGTATAATTTTCATTAAATCTTTCTTCTTATCTTCCATGTCATCATTCCTTGAGCCTTTTTATAAGTTTCATACCTTCCTCTAATGCTTTTTCGTTTAATTCTTCAGTTCCCCTTGGTACTCTACATAAAACTGCACTTCTTAAAGAATCATTTGAAACAATATTAGATACACAATTAATGGCACCTAATGCAACTATATTAGCAACTAGTGGTTTCATTAGCTTATTATTTGCAGTATCTAAAATAGGGATACTTATTATTCTAATATCATTTCGTTCTGGCCAATCTATACTGCTATCGATTACTAAAGTTCCGTTTTTCTTTAAAGTATCAATATATTTGTTGCAAGCTAGTTGAGTTAAAGCTAATAATAAATCACATTCTTTTACCTTAGGATAATGTATCTCATCATTACTTATTATAACCTCTGCCTTACTTGCACCGCCTCTTGCTTCAGGGCCATATGACTGAGATTGAACTGCATTTTTACCGTCTTCAATTGCAGCTTCCGCTAAAATTATACCAGCCAATATTAATCCTTGACCCCCTGAACCACTTAATCGTATTTCATATTGACTAGACATGTTATCTCTCCTTTTGAAAACTATTAATTATTTTTTGATACTTTTCTGTATATTCAGGTCTTTTAGACTTAATAAACTCTCCAATTAAAAGCTTTCCATCAATTTGTTCAGGAGTCATCTTTTCAGCTGCTTTAATGTTAATAGTGTTTTCTTTTAGATTTTTCATCATATCAACTGAATTCCCCATTTTATTTTTTCTACCAAAATAAGTTGGACATATACTTGCAACCTCTACAAAAGAAAATCCTTCATTTATAATACCCTCTTCAATCTGGTTAATAATCATATTAGCATGATATGCTGTGGATCTTGCAACATAAGTTGCTCCTGCTGCTTTCACAAGTTGACACAAATCAAAGTTAGAGTCAATATTTCCGTAAGGAGCTGTTGTCCCGAATGCTCCAGTTGGAGTTGCAGGAGAGTATTGTCCCCCAGTCATTCCATAAATGCTATTATTAAATACTATTGTGGTTATATCGATGTTTCTTCTTGCAGAATGAATAAGATGATTTCCTCCAATAGCTGCACAGTCACCATCTCCAGTTATTACTATTACCTTTAACTTTGGATTGGCCATTTTTATTCCTGTTGCAAAGGATAAAGCCCTACCATGAGTAGTATGTAAAGTATTGAAGTCTAAATAGCCAGTAGCTCTTGAAGAACAGCCTATTCCAGATACTATACATACATTATCCTTGTTTAAATCTAAATTGTCGATGGCTTTAACAATTGACCTCATAACAACGCCATTGCTACATCCAGGACACCAAATATGAGGTAACTTATCTGACCTAAAATAAGTTTCTACAAGTTTACTAGGCAATTTAACAGACCTCCTTAATTTTAGCCACTATTTCATCTGGTGATATCAATTCTCCATTTACTCTATTACATCTATAAATATCAGCATATTTATTAGCTACTCTTTCTACTTCAATTGCATACTGACCAAAATTCATTTCTACCACAATAATTTTTTTAGCCTTTTTAGATAAATCAATAATTTGCTTATCCAAAAATGGCCATATAGTCATTGGTTTAAATAATCCAACTTTTATTCCTTGTTTTCTAGCAAGTTCAACAGCATATTTTGCTGACCTAGCAGTTCCTCCATAAGCAATAATTGTTATTTCAGCATCATTAAGCATGTATTCTTCATATAACGAAATATCATCTTTATTTAATTCAACTTTATTTATGAGTCTGGATATCAATTTTTCTGCAACTTCTGGCTTACCAGTTGGAAAACCAGTTTCGTCATGCACTAGACCTGTAACATGAAATCTATATCCTTCTCCATAGGGTACCATTCTCGGTACTATTTCACCCTCTAATACTTCATAAGGTTTATAATCAGATGAACTTTTATCTGGTCTCATTCTGTTTACAACTTCAATTTCTTCAAAATTAGGTATTTCAATTTTTTCTCTAAGATGTCCTATAACTTCGTCCATTAACAGTATCACAGGAGTTCTATATTTTTCTGCAAAATTAAAGGCTTTTACTGTAAGGTCGTAGGTTTCTCTAACTGAAGATGGAGTAAGTGCAATCATAGGATGATCTCCATGGGTTCCCCACCTTGCTTGCATTACATCGCCTTGTGCAGGAGATGTAGGTAGTCCAGTACTAGGACCTCCTCTTTGAACATTTACTATTACACAAGGTACCTCTGTAATAGCAGCATAACCTAGGTTTTCCTGCTTTAAAGAAAAACCGGGACCACTAGTAGCAGTCATTGATTTTAATCCTGCCAATGAAGCACCAATAACAGCACCCATACTAGCTATTTCATCTTCCATCTGAATAAACTTTCCGCCTATTTTAGGCAACTTCTCAGAAGAAAGCTCAGCTATTTCAGTTGATGGCGTAATTGGATAACCAGCATAAAATCTCATTCCAGCAGCAATTGCTCCCTCAACACAAGCTTCATTTCCCTGCATTAATTTAATCCTTTTACCGTCCATCCTCTTTACCCCCCAAATAAATTGCGTAATCAGGACATCTTAGTTCACATTGTCCGCACTTAATGCATGCCTCTATGTTTTTAATATTTATTTTGCCACTTTTAAGTTCCAATACATTTCTTGGGCAAAATTCAACACAGATACCACAACCTTTACACCACTCTACATTAAGTTTTAGCTCTTTTTCACTCGTGGTAGCCAATTCTAAGTCCCCCTTATAATATTGTTAAAATATTCTATAAATATATCATATCAAAACGTTTCTAATTATGCAATTTTTATTTCATTTTTTTAATTAATTGAAAAGTTTTGCAAGTTTAACTTCATAACATTTAAATCACTCAAAAATTCACTTTATTACAGCACTAAGACTATAAATGAAATAATAATAATTAGTAAACACTAATATTTTATATCCATAAGCAAATACTAAATATTGTCTTGTTCTAATTTTGTTCATTATAGGGGTGATTTTATGATACAAATAGATGATGCTGGAAGTGGAAGTTTAATAGGAGGTACTTGTATAGGTGTTTTAAGGAAAGAAACAATGGAATATTACTATGAAATTATTCCTATAGAGCTCTATAGAGACTCTGCTTTTAATGAAAAAAAATATCTTGATTATGTAGTAATAATAGTAAGCAATTTATTAAAAAAACTTAATGTTGACACAACAGAAGAGATTCAAATATGCAGAGGGTATATGTTTGATAATTTGAGAAAATGGCTATCAAGAGAAAACTATAACTATTTAAGCTGTAAAATAGAAGAACCATTACAATCTATTATAGAATCAACCTTTGAAAATTATTGCCTTAGTTTAGGCCTTTTTAAAAATTATATTCGTTTCAATAAATATCCTTTTCATTTTCATACAATACTAAAATGGGTATATGCAGATTATGAAAAAAGAAAAGATTTATGTAAAACAGGTTGGAAAAGTTGGAGAAAGTACGGAAATCTAAAGCCAAGTATTTATGAGACTATTGCTCTAAAAAGTAATATTATGTGTCTGAAGTGTGGTAAGGAAATAAAAAGAAACTCAAAAGTAAAAGCAATAACATATATTAGCAATAGAAAAACAACTATAATAATTCATGACAATTGCTAATTTTCTAACTTTGATTTTCTCTGCATCATTGTTAAATATGTGGTAGATATTTATATCTTTTCTAAAATAATAAAAAGAAGCTCTTAATAAGAGCTTCTACACTGGATAAGTCTTCTCTTCTACATTAAGTAAAGAACTATCTAATTTATACTTCTCAGCCTGCCTATATTGGAAATAATTTATTGCAACTTGTGGAAAAGAAGCATATGTTAATATATCTTCATCTTGTTCAATGTATTCATTTATTTCATTTTTCATCTTTTCTAACTGAGGTTCCAGTAAATCTGCTGGTCTACCACTGTACACTTCTTCGCCTCCGATTATTTTTTCCTTAATAACATCTGAAATAGGGACTGCTGGTCTACCATAAAGACCCTTTACGTAGTTTCTAACCTCTGAAGGAACCATTTTATATCTATCTCCCAATATTACATTAAAAACTGCCTGTGTACCTACCATCTGACTCATTGGAGTTACCAATGGCGGAAATCCTAGGTCCTCTCTAACTTTTGGAATTTCTTCAAGTACTTTTTCAAATTTATCAAGAGAGCCCTGTTTTTCAAGTTGAGATACTAAGTTTGAGAGCATTCCACCTGGAACTTGATTTATCAAGGTTCTACTATCTACTCCTAAAACCTTAGGATTTAAAACACCTTCTTTAATATATCTTTCTCTTATAGGCTTAAAATAATCTGCAATATCAGCAACAAGACTCAAGTCTAAACCTGTATCATAAGGCGAGTTTTTCAATGAAGCAATCATCGATTCAGTTGATGGTTGACTAGTTCCCATACTAAAAGGCGAAAGTGCTGTATCTATAATATCAACCCCAGCTTCTATTCCTTTCATGTATGTCTGATTTGCAATACCACTTGTAAAGTGAGAATGTAGTTGTATTGGAACTTTTATCTCTTTTTTAAGCTTTGTAACCAATTCATAAGCTGAATATGGTAGCAATATTCCAGACATATCTTTTATACAAATAGAATCAGCACCCATGTTTTCCATTTCTTTCGATAGTTTAACATAATAATCAATATTATGTACTGGGCTTATTGTATAAGAGATAGCTGTCTGAGCATGTCCTCCAGCTTTTTTTGTAGCTTCTATTGATGTTCTCAGGTTTCTGACGTCATTTAATGCATCAAATATCCTAATAATATCAATACCATTTTCAATTGATTTTTTTACAAATTCCTCCACTAAATCATCTGGATAGTTTTTATATCCTAAAAGATTTTGTCCTCTAAGAAGCATTTGAAGCTTTGTTTTCTTAATTGCTTTTCGTAGTTTTCTAAGCCTTTCCCAAGGATCTTCATTTAGAAACCTAAGACAAGCATCAAATGTAGCTCCTCCCCATACCTCTAAAGAGTGAAAGCCTACTTCATCTAATCTTTCTGCAATAGGAAGCATCTCCTCAGTTCTCATCCTTGTTGCAATTAGTGATTGATGAGCATCTCTAAAAATTGTTTCAGTAATTTTCGGTTTACTCATAATATATTCCCCCTAAAGTTTTTAATTGTTTTTCTCTACACCATAAAGCAAAGGTGGCTCATTAACTTGATTAATAAATTCAAATTTTAGTACATTAAATTTTTTTTGGTCTAGATGTGAAAAGTACTCATTAATATATTTATCTTCATTTTTCCCTTCTCTATGGCCTACATATGTTGTAACTAACAATAAGCCATTTTCTTTGAGTAAATCCAAACTTTTTTCTAATGCTATAATTGTCGTATCCACTTTTGTTACTATATCATGATCGCCTCCTGGTAAATATCCTAGATTAAAAACAATTAAATCTACTTTATTCACTAAATACTTATCAATGTTCTCGTGGCTATCTCTTATTAAATATACCCTTTCACTAAGGTTATGTTCATTTAATTTTTGTTTTGTACTAATTATTGCAGTTTGCTGAATATCAAATCCAAAAACCTTGCCTTGTGATCCAACTAACTCCGCTAGTAAAAGAGTGTCATGGCCGTTACCTATAGTTGCATCAACAACAACATCGCCTTCAGTAACCTTATTTTTCATAATCTCTTTAGCAATGCTAGTCGCGTTATTAAAATATTTGTACATACCATCAGCTCCTCTTACAACAACATCCTTTACTAAAAAAATCTTCAACATCGCACTCTAAGATATTTTTTATATTTTCCCTTATTATAGGAACTTTAGCCTCATTTATATCTCCTTCGATTCTTGAAAACCCCTTTTTTAATAAGTAGTTACTATCTCCTATAAAGTAGGCCTTTTCTACATCATTCTTTGAACAATAATTTAACACCGATCTTAGTAGACCATCACCTAGGTTCTCTCCTCTCCTATCTTTATCTATTACAAGGAAGTTTATTATTACATATCTATTAGCAATTTGAAAATTACAGCCACCTTTTATCTCACCTTTATCCTCTAAAACAAAAAAAATACTACTGCTGTTAATATTATTACTAAAGCTATAATCATTAATCATTTGTTCCATTTTTATATTCTCTTCTTTATTTTTTGTTTTTCTAATTACTATCAAATCATCCTCTCCTTAAACCAAATTATACCAAACATACAATTTAAGTTCAATTGATATATAAATATTATAAAACTATCTAATACATTTTCAAACATATAAAGTTAAAAATTTGCATCAAAAATCTAATCACTACGTAAATACGTAATGATTAGATTCTTTTTAAGTATTCTATTTCATTTTCTCTTAGAAATCTCCAACAGCCTTTTTTTAAAGTTCCAAGCTCTAACTCGCCGATGGCTATTCTTTTTAACGAAGTAACTGGATGACCTATTTTATCGCACATTTTTCTTATTTGTCTATTCTTTCCTTCATGTATTTGAATTTTCACAACAGATTTATCATTTGTATTACTTAATATTTCAATTTCTGCATCAGATGTAATGTATCTATCAATTTCTAAGCCATTCCTGAATTTTTCTAATTCTTCTTCTGTTGGTTTGCCTTTAACAGTTGCAATATAAGTTTTAACAACTTCAAACTTAGGATGAATTAGTTTATAAGCTAATTCACCATCATTAGTTAAAAGCAAAAGACCAGAAGTATCATAATCAAGTCTGCCTATAGGATATACTCTTTCTTTTACATCCTTGACAAGGTCCAATACTGTTTTTCTACTGTATTCATCCGATACTGTAGTAACGTATCCTTTAGGCTTATTCATGATTATATAAATATTTTTTTCTCTATGCTTGATCCTCTTACCATCAACTATAACAACATCGTGCAATGGATCTATTTTGTATCCTAGTTCAGTTACTATTGTTCCATTTACTTTTACTCTCTTATTAGCTATTATTTCTTCAGATTTTCTCCTTGATGCAATTCCACATTGTGCCATAAACTTTTGTAGCCTCATCATACCCCTTCTTTCGTAATCATGAATTTTTAACTATTCATAGTTATTGAGTGTAATAGTATTATACAAGTCTCTCATTATAAATATTCAACAAATCAATTCTTTGTATTTTTCTTTTAACTTCTTCGGTATCAGTAGTATAAGTGCCCATTAATTTCATTCTATCAAAAAATCCTGAACCTGCAAATGTATATCTTTTCTTCAAACCATCTTTAGTTTTAATTTCCTCATTTGCATATGCAATTATGTCTCCTATAGCTAAGCTTCTAGGAAGTTCTAGCAAAGTCATTCCTAGGTTTAATCTTATACTATTATGTCCTGCTAAGCTACCTGTTGAAATAGCTTCTGTATGCCCAACAAACAGTCCAGATTTTTCTCCTGCACACAATAAATTATCAATTCCATTAACTTTAAGTGCATTGTTTCTTGGAGCAATAGATAAATATCTTACTGAATTCCCTTTCCCACCTGAATATGGATCCTCATATCTAGCATATTCTAGTCCTTTTATTTTTCTTAATTTTTCTAAAGGATAAAAAGGTGTCATAAGCTTTGCATGACCAGTGTCGAGCAATACAATGTTTTCGGCAAATTCTTTCAAAGAATATTGTTGGCATACTTTGAGATTAAGTTTCTCTGGTCTAATATCTTCTGGTGGAATTGGTAATATAACAACTCCCTCTTTGTCAAGTTTTTCTCTTATTTCTTTACTTAACGAATCTTTATTTAGTTTACATGATCCGCTAAAGGCACCATAGGACTCATCTCCACGTTGCCCTAAAATATCTTCTACTCCTGCACGCATACTTATACTAATTCTTGGCCCAAAGGAAGGGCATCTCAAAATACACATTGCACATCCGTTACCATACTTCAAGCAATTACCCATAGGACCTGTTGAACCTGTGGTTTCTATGAAGACATCCCCCTCTATAATTCTTTCGTCAGCAAGCACTATTCCCTTTATTTTTCTATCCTCCATCATTACATCAACTGCTCTAGTTTCAAGCATTACATTAATACCTTTTTGAATTAGTAACTTTCTCACTTCTGGTTCTACCTTAGTTACATCATAAAGTGATGCGTGTTTATGTCCCGGGAATTCTATATTCTTATGTCTAGATGATTCATCAGTTATCTTAAATAACTCATCTGCACCTAGATGAATGTTCTCTTCCGCTGCTGTAAATCTTCCATTATTTCTCATTATTCCTCCAACATTTCCTAAACCAACTAGCATATCAGTTTTTTCAATTAAAGTTACTTCTGCTCCAGCTTTTTTTGCCGTCAATGAAGCTGCACAACCTGCCCATCCTCCACCTATTACTACTACTTTAGTCAAGTAATACCCTCCTCTCAATTATTTGTCTTGAATCAATTTGAGTTTTACACGGTTTAACTCTTGTTCCATCTTTGAGTCGCGTAGTACAACCACCGCAAATACCTTCACCACAACATAATTCATTGTTATTTGTCACAACTAAATATGGATCCATACCTAGTTCATCTATTATCTTTATTATATTCATATGAAGTAAGTCTGAACCTGCACTATATATAAGACTTATATTTTTATTATGCAATATATGTGTGATTAAGCTTTTTCCCTTCTCACTCATGACATCTTCTTCGTATGTATATATATTTGTATTTTTAATTAAGTCATGAATAAAAATTTCTCCCACACTTCCTTTATCCAATACTAAAGAAATCTTATTCCCATTTTTTATAAGTTTCTCTATAACAAGCAAAGATGGAGCTTGTGAAATACCTCTCGCTATAACTAGACAGTTTTGATTTTTGACCTTTTTCAAGTTACCTAATCCATAAGCTCCATTCCAATAAGGACCCTTAATTAAAATACTATCCTTACAGTTATTTAAACTTTTAGACTTAGCACCGATAGCTTTATAAGCTATAGTAATTACACCATTTGAAGTATCAGACTGCATTATTGACATAGGAACATCAAAATATTGTGGTAGCTTTTTATCCCTTAAAAAAACATAAGAACCTGGCTCATTAAGTTGCCTAGCAAGCGTTTTAGTAACTTTTAATTTTATTAGATAACTATCCATTCCTATTTGTTTAATATCCTCAACCGAACTATTATAATAGTCTCTTTGTTGCTTTATTTTGTTTCTGTTCATTACAAATTCTTGATACACGCATACTCCTCTCCAATTGCAGTCACAAAACTCTTTTCCTTGAAGTTGAGAGCATGTTATACAATTATTAGTTTCTGCAAGATAGCATGGACAATACTCACTACCAACATCTACACACTCCTGTCTTTTTTTCAAACACTTCACTCCCTTCTCTTTTTTTGACTATAGTATTAGATTATAGAACTAGGAGTTTTTTGTTACAAAAAAAATAACATAGTTTAAAACCATGTTATTTTAACCATTTTTTATTTAATACTAGAAAATACTTTTGATAAATTTAATAAAGTTACCTTTAGGTTTACTTTTGTTTAAATCGAAATTGGATTTTATTTGCGCAGTATATAATAGCTTACCTTCAAGAAAAACCTGAATATTTCCTATCCTTTGATCTTTATACACAGGTGCAGCTAATGAGTCTGGAAGATTTAAAATAATCTTAATTTTCCCTTTCTCGTCATCTTTTACAGGAATAATCAAATCATCTTCACATAGAAGATTCAGATATTCTTTGTCTCCATCTAGTATTTCTATTTTTTTAAGAAATTGTCCTTTGCTTAATAACAAAGCCGGTTTATAATTTTCAAATCCATAATCAAACATACTATAGCAATCATTAAACCAATTACTATCATTAATTACTACTGCAATTAGCTGCATTTCATCTCTTGTTGCACTAGCTACTAAGCACCTACCAGCTGCTCTCGTATAACCAGTTTTAACCCCATCTCCACCCTTGTATTTCCATAAAACATCATTCTTATTTGAAAAATATTGGTTAGTGTCTCGGTTTGCCACCCATGTTTTTGTTTTTACAACTTCTCTAAAAAAATCTAACTTCATTGCTTCTCGAGTAATAATAGCCATATCATATGCAGATGAATAGTGATTGGGATCGTGTAATCCGTGAGGATTAACAAAATTAGTATTGTTTGCACCAATATTCTTTGCCTTAATATTCATTAAGTTTACAAACTTATCTACTGACCCAGAAATATGCTCTGCAATAGCTACTGCAGCGTCGTTTCCAGATCTGAGCATCAAACCATAAATTAAATCTCTTAATAGAATCTCTTCATTTTTCTTAAGAAAGATACTTGATCCTTCTACACCTAATGCATTAGTCTTAACTTTAACTAAAGAATCTAAATCACCATGCTCAATTGCCAACAATGCAGTCATAATTTTAGTAGTACTAGCCATAGGCCTCTTTAGATCATGATTTATGGAATACAATATCCTTCCAGTTTTAAAATCAATTAATATAGCACTTTCCGCACTAGTTGATGGATAAGTAAATCCTAGTATCAGAAACTCTATTAATATTATTGCTATTAATATTTTTGCCTTTTTTAACTTGTTCAATCTCAACACTCCATAATTTATTATAAAATATAGCTTAAATAATTAAGAGCAGTATCTTCTGCTCCTAACTATTATCACAATTATCTGCATTTTTCCCTTTAGCTTCATTCCCCTTAAGTTTATTCTGTATACCACTTGTCATCTTAGGGATTAAATCTAAGATACTATTTAATATATTTGCATTTTGATCTACTGGCAGCAGTTTCATATTTCCATTTCCTACTACAATAAAAGCAACTGGTTGTATAGATACACCTGCACCTGTGCCCCCACCAAAGGGAAGTTTGTTTTCACCGCTACTATGTTGTTCGTTATTATTATTCCCGTTTGTTCCTTTAAACTCGGATCCTCCAGAAGCAAAACCAAAAGACACTCTTGAAATTGGAATTATTACTTGCCCATCAAGAGATTCTACTGGATCACCAACTATTGTATTTACATCTACCATTTCTTTAATGCTTTCCATTGTTGTCTTCATTAATCCTTGAATAGGATGATCAGGCATTTAATACACCACCTTTAATAAATACTTTTATTCCTTTAAAGCCTGCAATTATAATATGGACAATTTTAAACTTAATTATGCAAAACAAGTCAATTTCTAAAATATTTTCATCAAAGTCTGGGTATATATTTATGCTTGTTTCTTTAATATCTTTATAATTTGTTATTACATTTATTAATGTACTCACTATTACCCAAACTGTTCCATATGCAATTCCCGTCAAAGCTGCATCTCCTAACCCAATTTTTGATGACCATCCAAAAGAACTAAAATCAATTTTCCTTAGAATATATTTAAAAACTTCACTAAAAGTATTTTTGAATTTTTTTACTTTTTTATACTTTTTAATAATCTCATCTAGTATAAATATTACCTTTCTTTTTGGTAAATTCTTTTCCATATTCTTGTCTTCGAGTTCTTTATAAGTTTTAACTATATCATTATATGTAATCTTATATTCCAAATTGATCAACCTCTTAAACAATGATATTTTTACATTTATTATGTCATCATGGTTTTTTCTCTTTAGCTCAATTTTTATATAAATAGGAATAATTGAAATAATAACTAGAATAATAAAAATTAGTAAAAGCACAAATTTCATTTTATCAGCTCCATATTAATATTTATCGCCTTTTAGTATTTTTTCCAAAAAAAGAAAAATAACACAAAGTTATTTTGTGTTATCTAAGTCTTCTTCAATTATATTTTCATCAAGTGTAGGCAAAGCTTCTAATGTAGACAATCCAAAACATCTTAAAAAATCATCTGTTGTACCATAAATTATTGGCTTTCCTGTTTTGTCCAGTCTTCCAATCTCTTTTACAAGATTTTTTTCAATTAGTGTATTTAAGGCTTTATCACATTTAACTCCTCTAATTATTTCTATTTCAGCTTTTGTTATTGGCTGCTTATATGCAATAATCGATAAAGTTTCTAGAGCTGCATTTGACAATGTTTTATTTACTCTAGGCGTACATAACTTTTTAATCCATTCAAAATGCTCAGGCCTTGTACTTAATTGATATTTATTGTTTACCTGAACAATCTGGATTCCTCTTCTACTAAAGTTGAAGTCATCTATCATTTCACATACAATATTATTTACTGTATTAATATCTAACTCTATAACATCTGAAATATCTTCTATAGAAAGTGGATCGCCCCAAGTAAATAATAATGCTTCTATAATCGATTTTATTTCTCTAGTATCCATAAAATCACTCCTAACTTTCTAGCATAGAATCAATAATTTTGATTATTATTTCACCGAAATTCTGCTCTTGAACTACTTTAATAATTTTTAATTTTATTAACTCAAGAACAGATAGAAAAACTATAACAACTTTAGTTCTTGTCATATTCTCATTGAAAAGTTCATTAAATTTAATTTTCTTTTTTTGCTTAACAATAATTGCTATATCATTCATACATTCTTCAATAGTTAGTTCATCTCTTTGAATTTCTGCGAGCTCTACTTCATTTGTCACTTCTTTGCATTTTTTTAAAATATTAAAATAAGCTGTCACAAGTTCATCAAAATCAATTTTTTCTAATTCAAAAGAATCTTGTCCTATAAATTCTCCTAGTTCCTCTTTTTGCTTAAAGAATACTTTGCTTTGAATGTCTCCTTTTGCTTTTAAGCTTTCTGCAACTTCTTTATATTTTTTATACTCTAATAATCTCTTAACTAACTCTTCTCTTGGATCAAGTTCTTCCAATTCTAACTGCTCATCGTCTACATTGCTTACTGGTAAGAGCATTCGAGACTTTATTTCCAAAAGAGTTGCAGCCATAACAAGAAATTCACTAGTCATATTTAAATCTATGCTCTGCATTGATTTAATATATTCTATATATTGATCTGTTATTTTAGCTATTGGAATATCGTATATATCAACTTTTTCTTTCTCAATTAAATGCATAAGTAAATCTAGGGGACCTTCAAAGGTTTCTAAAATAACTTTATACTCCATTATTATCTTCCTTTATCTTTAATTGTTATAAAATTAATAGAAGCAATGCAAGTTTAACTAAAAAAATATTATATTAAAAATATAATCATAAAATCTATTGGTTATAAAAAAATACAAATCAAACTCTTATCTTGCTTTACAGATTTCTGTCAATAATCAATTTATATAACATTAATAATATGTTGTCAATAGTAGTGTCTTTACTGGCCTTTTATTATTATCTAATGTAAGTGCTTCACTTTTAGCACGGTCGTAACATATGCTCTTACATATACGAATATATTCATATGTAGGTTGAAGAACCAATTGAAATTCTACTATTTCCCGAGTATCTTGTATTATATTAATATTTTTACTTTTAATATAATACATTTTACCGTTTAATTACAAGGAACCTGTAAATTCTATGTGCTTTTTTAGATATGCTTTACCATATTATTCAATAATAAATTCTAAATACCTTCTACACAAACGCAATATTTGTTTTTTTCAATAAAAAACCTTAATCTATATAATTATCAATACTCATGACCTGCAATATTATGGAATCATCCTAATAATTTCATTAGCTAATTCACGCCAATAATTGTCATATAATCGAGTAGGGAAAAATAAATTTCCCTCTCACACCACCGTACGTACGGTTCCGTATACGGCGGTTCAATTAAATCTAACATTACGTCTGTGTTCATAGTAATCTAATGGACTAACTAACCCTCTTTTGGTTAATATGTCT
>NZ_JAWRHZ010000005.1:0-11653 GCF_040308045.1 Proteiniborus sp. | reverse complement strand
CCAATGTTAAGGTTCAGCGTAAAAAAATTCAATAACAAGACTGGTCAATTCTAATTTAAATACATCCAATGTTAAGGTTCAGCAGACAGTCGGCAAGGTTCAGCCTTGCCGTGGGGCTGATTTAAATACATCCAATGTTAAGGTTCAGCGTCAAAACTATACAACGTAATCAGAGCATTCAACCCATTTAAATACATCCAATGTTAAGGTTCAGCAAATTGAAATTCTTTTCCCACTTTTTCAAATTAAATATTTAAATACATCCAATGTTAAGGTTCAGCTTGAGGTTTTTAATAATTGTTCTTACTCATGTTATAATTTAAATACATCCAATGTTAAGGTTCAGCAGGAACATCAAGACAAGGGATTTTATGTACACCATTTATTTAAATACATCCAATGTTAAGGTTCAGCGGACATTTAATGTCCCTATCTATTATAAGTCATCATTTAAATACATCCAATGTTAAGGTTCAGCCGTCGCCATTTCTTGTTTTAAGTCCTCATCATATCATTTAAATACATCCAATGTTAAGGTTCAGCTATTACTATGTTATGTTATTTTTTTATCAAGTTAAAGATTTAAATACATCCAATGTTAAGGTTCAGCATCTTCAATTCCCATGCCTATACAACCAAAACCACAATTTAAATACATCCAATGTTAAGGTTCAGCCTGGCAGCAGAATTCCCATATAACAGCGAATATTAATTTAAATACATCCAATGTTAAGGTTCAGCATTTTTGTGTAGTGTTTACAAATTTGTTTTATATTTATTTAAATACATCCAATGTTAAGGTTCAGCTACTGTAAACGACCAATTCATGCTTACTATTTTTCACTATAAACCTAGCAATATCAATGATATAATAGATTTTTTACCAAGTCAATCTATAAAACTATTAAAACAATTGAGATTCCCTTATAGTCTTTGATACTACTTCATCATAATTGTACTCATATAAATATAGCCTGGTAAAATTAATTATTAATATATAATATAATTCTTGCTATAATATTAGATCCTCTCCAGTGCCATTCACCTTATTTCCTAATATTTCTTCTCCATATACATTATCATTCATTAATTTTATGATACAAACAAAATCCTCATATTCATCAATTATTTTGTTAAGTTCTTTCTTTAATAGCATTAATTTAGATGGTGTTATTTCACCCCTAAAAACGGACTTTTGAAAATGTGATAAGTATTTTTTACACACTTTAAATACCTTGTTTACTCTTTTTACATTTACATCATAAAATAGAAAAGCATAATTATAGTTGTAGTCCCTTTTCATTTATATTTTCTCCTTCAGATCGAATGGTTTGAAATCAACATCTTCCAAAATAAACTTAATTAGTTTATAACAATCAAGTTTAATGGCAGTTTTATAGCTTACTTTTCTATTAAGTTTTCCATGAAGGAACACACTTTCTAATCTTTCTTCGAAAGCAGTAATAAATATTTTTCTTCCTTCTTCATTCAATAAACAATAATTTACTTTCTTATCAAAATGCTTATTTACCTGAATTCTTCTATTGTTTACTAAATCAAAGATCGTCTTGAAAACTAAAATAGGTTTAAAAGCCTCGCTAATATCTAAGCTAAGTGAGAATCTCCTCTCCGATGGGGCATGGAGAAAACTAATCCTTTGATCTAGATGAGTATGATATATAGTAGTTATGGTTTTGGCATAAAGAAGAGTATTACCAAAAGAAATTAATGCATTTATTGGATTATCAGGTGGTCTTTTAACCCTTTTATTCATAACAAAATCCTCTGGTAACATGTATTTAAAATTGCTATAAAACCGTTGCCATAATTCACCTTCGACTTGAAGTATTTGTTCTATTTGATTTGCATTTTTAAGGTTCTCATAAAATTCTTCTTTTATCCAATCTATAGTTTCTTTAACTTCTTTTTTATCATGCTTATAATAATGATATAGAACTTCATATATATTTTTCCCTATAGACTCTACTATACTTTTAGCAATTATTAATCTTTTAGTATTATATGCATCAACTTGTTTTACTAAAAATCTACCACTATTATAACAGTCACGTGGGTAAAAAGTCCCGCTATAGCCGTCATAATAATTAAAAAAGTGTACTGTTATTTTGTTCCGAGATAAAAAATCCAATAATTTAGTATTTATAGAAACCTCTGATAAACAATATATCTCCTTAGTATTTTCTACTGGAATATATACATTTTTGCCATCTTTTCTAAAGCACAGTGAATTATCCTTTCTCGTTAGCTCCCCCATTGAGGTTATATATTTTGTACTTCCCATATTATCCTCCTAGTTAATTAGATATAACAATACTCATAATAGGCACATTTTTTACACTTTGGCTCATTAATAGCTTCAGGTATAGATTGGCTCAAGAGCAACTTTTCAATGTCAAGTGCTAGTTCATTTAAATATTCTGCTTTTTTATCATCCAACTCTAAATAAATAATTTTATTTGATGTTTTATTTTTTTCTACAAATTCTAGCTTACCCTTTCTATCAATCCCCTTATCTTTTAAAACTTTCAGATAAAAAAGTAACTGCCATTTAGAAGCTTCCACATCTGCATCAGACTTTTTCAGTTCAATTAAATATTCATTTGTTAACTTGTCTATTTTTATATTATCTATAGCTATTTCTGTTTGTTTTGATTTATTTGCTTTTATCTCATGTATAGCTTTTCCTATCTTTACACTCTCACTATTATCTTCTAAATTAATTCTATTACCATGTAACCAACATTGCCTTTTACAGTGAAAATAATAATTTATCAATGTACCGTTAATATTCATATAAATATCCCACCTGAATCATCAGTATATTTTTTCCTATCAAACTTTCCATCACTGGTCATATACTCCTCTCCATTTTCGATATAGTATAATCGCCCAACTGATTCATTAAAAATCTTAGGTCTTCCATCGTATTTATTTTCAAAATCCTTAAAGTTAAATGTAAAATACGCCATTTTCTCCGACAAAATAGAAAGTTTAATTTTTTTCTCTGAATATTCTAAAGCTGTATCTGCAATTAAATCCTTATATTGTTTCCATATACTTTTCCCATCAATAATTTCTCCTTTTTCTTCATTCTCAATTTTGTGTGCTAAATAAAGCTGGTAATTATCTTCTATTATTAGTCTCATCCATCTATTTACTTCTTGATAATTTAAGGATAATACACAGTTATTAAAATCTTCTAAGCTTCCTCTTATATTTTGAGATTTTTTGTCATTTAACCTTTTAAAACATAATTCATAGAATTCTTCAAATTTTTTATTTAGTAGGTATCTTTGATATTCTTCATTTCTCAAATCAATTTCAAGCCTAAAATCTTCTCGATATATCTGTTCAGCTTTATCATAATTATAAAAATAGGCTTCACTATCATTTTTCTTACAGGACCTATTAATTCTTCCCAAAAACTGCTCCTCTCCATCAAGTAGGGATATATCCTTAAATCCAATATCCATGTCTATATCAACCCCTGCTTCAATTACTTGAGTTGCAACAAGAATAACATCTTTGCATTCAAAATTGTCTTCACTGTCTTTTTTATTTATTTCATTAAGTATTTTATTTCTAATATAGTTGCTATCATCTCCAGTTATTTCATATATTTTTTTATTTGGATATTTCTCCTTTAGAATATCAAAAAATTCCCTAGCTGTAGATTTTTTAATAAATTCAATAATTAATCTTATATTCATTCTACTTTTTATCACTTCATCAATTTTATTTAAGAGTTCTTCCTTGTCTGTACTATCTTTTTTTAATAAATCGTAGTTTAACTTTACTCTATTTTTGAATAAAGGGTTCTGGTAATATTTGTTTTTATCACTTATCAAATCAAAGATTTTTACATCTTCACTAGGGAGTAACTTATCTAATTTAGGCAGTGTTGCAGACATTATTATAATTTTTATATTCAAAAGTTTGCTATAAGCATTTAAAAATCTTATAATTTCCGGCCAAATTTTATTTCTATAACTTTGAACTTCATCTATTATTATTATGCTGTTACAAAGATGTACAAGAGGTAAGTTAATTTCTCTACCCGTCCCAAAGAGATAATTAAAAAAGTTAACATGAGTTGTAAGAGTTATAGGATACTGAAGCATCTGTCTATTTAAGTAATCTTTTTTAAAGTCATATTTTTCATCCTCTTCAAGATTATTTTCTTTTTCAGTAACTATTGGCACAATGGAGTTTATAACTGCTACTCTAAACTTTTTCTGCATTTCATCGTCAAATATTTTGTCAAAGGTCTTTTTCGTCTGTTCAATAAGGGTATTAAATGGGAATATGTATGTAATTTTATTAAAAGTAGGCATCCTCTTTATGATATTTAAGGCAAGATTTATTGATGTATTTGTTTTACCTCCACCCGTAGGTGCTTCAAGATAAAAGATGTCACATTTGTCTAAATTATCTAATAAGTTATTCTCTGCTTCTATAAACATATCCGAACGTAATCTGTTAATTAAATTATCTTCAAAAAAATTTTTATTATTTTTATATTCATCTATACCTTTATAAATACCTGTGCTTTTATAGATATTAAATATACTATCTATATCATCTATGTCTCTAAATTCAATATTCTTACCTGTATCATACATATTTGTTGCGTAGAAATCGCAACTTACAATTGATGAATAGAGTAATTTTGTTAAAATATAGAATTGAAACTGCTCATGTGAGTCATTATCAATATTGTTGAATAAATCAAGTTCAAGGGTTAACAATCTATTACAATTCTTATAATATCTAAGATATGATGGAGTTTTACGAAACCTCTCTTGAAGATTTCTTAAATCTTTTAAAAAATCTTTGTTTCCAAAGTCAGTCAAATAGGTGTGATGTCTTGAAATGATATAAGCAAAAATTAACATAACATATTTTAAAAATCGTTTTTCTTTTTTACTGCTAAACTCATTGATTTTATCTATGTAAATATCAATAAAAATCAAAGCTGAAATGATTGAATGATTGCTGTCAGAAGTCTCAGAAGTGTTAGCAAACTCGACCATTTTATTTCTCATTTTCACATATTGAAAAGCAGGGTTAATCTTACCAATATCATGGAGATAAATTGCATTAATAAATAACTCCTTAATAAATTTAGCTTGCATATCAGTTATTTTTTCTTCATTAACCAATAAATTATTGATTATTTTATCTATTACTTTTTCAATTCCTCTTTTTTCTGACAATCGTTCAAAAGAATATATTGCCCTATTAAAATGTTCTATTAGTTTCTCTGGCTCTTTTTTATTTTCATCATCAATATGTGCAAATAATAATTCTTGGTTTATTAAATCATTCTCAATAGGATACAATACACTATGAATATTAGGCATCTTATCACCTCGATTTTTATAATATAGCTAAAGGAACACTTTAAACTTAAAGTGTTCCTCTATGAATTAGTAAAAAAACAATATTTTATCATCATGCTTATAAAACGAATCTGCATCCAATACTTTTTCAATTTCCATATTAGTAAAACATAATTCTTCGAACTCATAGAAGTTATATTTTTTACTTAATGTAAGTGGCGAAATTTCCTTAAAAAAGAATGGCATAGAAATATCATCATATGAATATTTTCCAACTGTTACTCCATTTATAGAAAATAGAGAATCTATATGTTCTATATTTATAGTTTTGCTAACTTCTACAACCTGACAGTTGCTAATAATAGCTGGATGATCGTTTTTCCCAAGATAAGGTACAAACTTACACTTGTTATTAAGCAAACTATCTTTTAACCTATGAAATACTATATTATCTATAGAAACATCATCTAGTATATATATATCCCATTCAGGATTCTCAAGCCACTGCTCCCTTACTACCAGATTGCCACCTTTCTCCTTACTTGCGTATCCCACACTATTATTAAAAACCTGTACCTTTTTAGCAAAGTAACCATTTTTACCTTTTGGAACTATTGATATCTTTAAATCTCTAAGAGATAAATAAAACTCTGGATAATCGACTTCTTTAGCATCTTCATAAATAGTTCTACTTTGTTGAATATGCCCCCCAAGCCCAGTTAATGCCCCGAGAAGTCCTAAAAGAGCAATTTTGTGGATATTGTTATATGTAAAATACGTATTAACATTAACATCTGGTTTTTTAAAAAAAGCTGTTTTCCCTGACAATGTAAATTTTATAGCCTGCATTCTCTCACCCCCTACCTCATGGCTACGCTTCTATTTATGAGGTTTTTATATCTTTTCTTTTGTAAATATATTCATAATCGCTGCATCTTTAAATTCATGCTTAACTAATGTTGTATATGGATTATAATAAATGCTTATATCTTCTATGTCATCCCTGAATTTGTTTATAAGTTCACCAATTTTTGTAATATCTATTATGTTCTTACCTTCAGCTTTTTGAAATTCTACATATCTATCAAGATTTGGGAAATAGATTTCTGAGCCTTCTTTTATTTCAATAAATAGTGCAAATTCATTTTCACACCCTGATTTACTATTTGTATTTAAAGCAGTAGCTCCTACCAATGCTCCTTCTTTAAAAAACTCATAAGCCTGCGCAGTGTAACCATCAAAACCTTCAACAATATTTATATATTCAAAATAATTATTAGGATTTATTGAAAATGGATATATATAATGGGCTTCATTACTCATTATTTTTTTACCAAGGCTTGATGCATCTGCATCATCTTTTTTAGAATTTCTAAAAGGTGATAGTATGTCCTGAACCTCTGTTGTAGTATTTTCATAAATATTAAAGCCCTGTCCTATTTGTACAGCTCCAGTTATGCTAATATTCTGATCTTCAACAGCAAAAGTTGCACCGAAATTCATAACATCAACAACAGAAAATAAGTTTTTAAGAACCTCTTTTGAAGAAGTTTTTTTAGTTAAAACAGCTGGTGCGAAAATTTCGTTATATCTTTCTGTCAATTCTTTTGGTTGAAGCTTGTCTTTTTCATCAGCTTTACCTTTTTCATCAATTTTATATGTTTTAATATATAAAATTTTTTCTCCCTTATCTTTTAAGTATTTTTTAATTGAATACTTAAGTGCCTTATCACTACCAAACACATTGCCATCACTTGTAGATTTAGGTCTTCCTGTAAAATCAGCATTCCAATTAGCCATTATGCTAGAAATTCCAATTAAACCATATACCCTCTTATTCATAACTTTACTCATTGCTTATCCTCCTTCTTTTCATAAAAAATATTATTTGCCAATATTCCTGCGAGTAACATATCTTGATTGCTATCTTTAATACTGTTAGTTGTCTCATACCCCATAACCATAGCCATAGCATTTTTAAAACTGATGTTATCAATTGATATTGCGTGTTTATATACAGCAAATATCTCACTAAGTCTTCTTTTTAATTGTATTGGATTTTTTGCATTTAATATAGGCTCAAAAAGTCCAAATGTCTTTTTATCACTCTCTGACTGAGAAAATAAGTAATATGCAAGTTGTCCAGCAACAAAATAAAATTCATCATCATTTTCACAAATGACTAGTTCTTTTAATTTAAGCTTTCTTCTTAAATTATCCATTGTACTCTTAATTCTATCTGCCACATCCATTCCTCCTAATTCAAAATATTTTAGAAATGATACTCTCAGATTATACGCCTTTGCTAATCGCCATGTATTAGTTCCTTGAACTGTATTTCTTAGTTTCTCTATAATTATATCCATAGTTAGTTTATTGACTATATGTTTGACTGAAACATCTATACCCCTATTAAAGAAATCATAAAGCGCATCTCTTCCAAGTATGAATAACGCTTTCATTTGAGCAGTAAATTCATTTGTTTTTACATCAGGCTCCATATCTTTAAAATAGCCTTGCATTCTATTGTTAAAAAAATTCTCACTAAATTTTTGCTGTAATTTTTTATAATCAACAATTTGTTCGTCTTGTAACATTACTTTGGTGGAACTATTGCCATTTTCAATTTTCTCCATAACGCCAAGTACATTAAATAAGGTAAACTTTAATTCTGGTTTATCAAATGGAATGTTATCATACTCATCTATTTCAGAATTTTTATTTAGGTGAATGGAATAGTACGAATTGTTCCTTTTATGAGGTTCAGTACCGTCAAATTCATGATAATAATCTAGTTTAATCTCTTTAAATTTACCCTGAGTATTAAGCCATTCAAAGTAATTCTTTGAATATCTCACGTCGTTTGTTTTTAAGCGGAATGGTGCACTACATTGCATAGTTTTTAAAATCAAGTATGGCTTTTTACTATTAGTAGTAATATTATTTGCTGGAAGTCCATATATTTCATCGTCAATAAATAAATTGTAATCATTTACATTAAAAATTCTTGGAATCATATATATTTCATTTTCTAAGTTATATGTATCCAATGACTCTTCAATAAAAATTTTTATATACCCGGTAAATTCATTGCTGAATTTCTTAATATTCTCAATGATTTTATCAAAGTTACCAATAATAAACTGTTTGTTTTTTTCTATTTTTTGAATTCTTTCAGGCTTTCTAATATATTCAATTTGTTCTTTAAAATATTTATTGAAAAACTCATCTTTCTCTTTACCTTTTATCTTATGTTCTTTATGTAAACTATTGTTGTATATCTCCAAAAACTTATCTTCAGACTGTTTAATCTTTTCATAATACCCATTAATTAATTCAACTAATTCTTCTTTATTAATGGGTTCCTTTGCAATTTCTGGGCAAATATCTTTCTTAATAAATAAAGTCATCCAATTTGTACTATGAATTTTCTTAGCTGGGAGATCAATACACTTGTTAGTATCATCATTTAATATAACACTACAATAATCCATTTCCTTAAATAATTTGTATAGCTCAGGATTTTTAATCTCATCCATTTCATTTTCTTTAGATTTTCTGTTAATTATTAGATAGTTGTTATTAGTAATCTCTATCGGCCTATTTGGGCTTAATAATATGTATATCCCATCTTTTAATGTATAGTTATCTAGAATAACATCCTTATCTTTTGAAACCGCTTCTTTATAAGGCTTTAACATATCCTTTATCATGTTATAATCATCACCTCCTCTTATTTTAAATATTGAGCATTACAAAAGCCTAACCCTGCTGCAGAGTTTTTCTCGCCTATCCCAATAGCTTCAGCTGTAAATGCTAATAATTGAGACTGTTCATCATCATTTGGAATTATTCTGAATTTATTAGCGAGTAGTCTTGTATTTTTATACTTGAAAGAAAATGGAATTTTATTTAAAAGTTCGATGCGTTGAATAAAGCTATGATTTATACTAAAATTATTATCATAAAACGCTTTGTATTTTTTTTCTAAATTGGCATTAAATCTATCCTGCAGTAATATAAAATCATTTTCAGGTAACCAATATTTATTATCGACAGTAATAAGCGCAGGAGTAACTGTATATAGCTCAACAATGTGTTTTTTCCATATTGTTTTTATATCAGTTGCTATGATTTTAATATCTTCACTTTCAATTTTCATGATAAGCTCTCTAATTTTTTTTGCAAAAACTTTGTCTAATGTCCTAATTTTAAATATGTAAATTCTTCCTCTTCTATAAGTCTTATTATTTTCTAATGGATAAAAATTATTAAACACATAATTCTTATAATCATTTTTCTTATGCTTTTCAGATAAATCGTTGTCCAGAAGCATAGCTTTATTAATTATCTTTGATATTATTTCACTTGAATCTGTAAAATACATGTCTCTTAAAAGATATGTAGTAACAGTTATTTCAAAATACTGCATAGCTTCCATCTTTTTCCCTCCCTTCATGTAATTTATACCTTTTTATTATATATTTGACACTTATTTTAATTCTCCTGCTATCTTAATATATATTTTTATAACAAGTAATTTTATTGCTTATGATAATTATATTCCATAATAAATATTTGTCAATATAATTTTTAGAAAATTAATAAAATTGCCTACGTAACAAGTAAATTTATTGCTTAATTTAAATACATCTTATGTTATGGTTTAACTATGCTTTACGCAGGCAATTTTATATAGATATTTTACTATGATGGAACAATATAATCAACATCCATTAAGCTTTGATCCCTTTATTTGTAGTTTATCATCTAAAGATATTTCAGTCTTCTCCTATAAACCATTCTTACTGAAATATTGAACTTGATCAATATTTTTCTTCTAAATCCTGTCCAAAACCTTCATTCTTTTTTCTTGGGGTTGTGTATATATCTATTTTTACGTGTTTGCTATCAATCGAAAAAATCGTCGACCCCCCATAGTTTTTACGCTATTAAGGATCGACGACTTTATACTATACAGATTCCTCACCACGTCCGAAATGACAGGAAATGTGTACGAAATGATAGTATGTGTCTAAAATAACAATCTAATACTCAAATTGACATAACCTACGCCTCTATTATTGTTCCACTTTCTCCTTTTAATGCTTCTCTTGCTTTGTCTAATGATGCTATAACTGCTTTTCTGCCTGGTTTTGACTCTGCAAATTCTATGGCTGCTAGAACTTTTGGTAGCATGCTGCCTGGAGCAAAGTGGCCTTCTTCTGCGTATTTCTTCATTTCTTCTGTAGTTACTTTGTCTAGTTCTTTTTGATTTGGTTTTCCGAAGTTAATTGCTACTCTTGGTACTGCAGTTAGTATAACTAGTATGTCTGCATCTATGTCTTCTGCCAATCTTTGTGATGCTAGGTCTTTGTCTATAACTGCAGCTGCACCTTTTAGTCTTCCGTTTTCTTCTACTACAGGTATTCCGCCACCGCCTACAGTTATGACTACGTTATTGTTGTTTATTAATGTTTTTACTGTTTCTAACTCAACTATTCTCTTTGGTTTAGGAGATGCTACTACTCTTCTGTATCCTCTTCCAGAGTCTTCTACCATCACATAACCTTTTTCTGCTGCTATTCTATCAGATTCTTCCTTTGTATAGAATGGTCCTATTGGTTTTGTAGGGTTTTGAAATGCTTTGTCATCTTTGTCTACTACTACTTGTGTCACTATAGTCGATACTGGCTTGTCTATTCCTCTGCTTCTAAGCTCATCTCCTAGAGCTTGTTGCATATGATATCCTATCATTCCTTGGCTCATAGCTCCACATACATCAAATGGCATAGCTGGTGTTACGTTGTCTGCTACTTCATTTTGTATAACTATTCTTCCTACTTGTGGTCCATTACCATGAGCTATTGTTAGATTATATCCTTCTTCTATTATGTCTGCTAGATATTTTGTTGTCTTTTTAACTACTTCAAGTTGAGCCTCTGCTGTAGCTTGGCTTCCTGTATCTTGTAAAGCATTTCCTCCTAAAGCTACTACTACTTTTTCCATTAGCATACCTCCTAGAGAATTAATTATTAAAATTATATACTATATTAAAACATAATGCTATGATTTTTAATTTAACTTAAATATAGGCTCCCCTTTTGGAGGAGCCTTATATATTAAAGCGCTTTTGCATCTCTTAAACTTTGTATTTTTTCATCATCATATCCTAAGAATCCTTTTAGGATTTCTTCTGTATGCTGACCTAGAACTGGTGCTGGAGTTCTTACACTACCTGGTGTGTCACTTAGCTTAATAGGTACTCCAGGCATCTTTAGTTTTCCTGC
>NZ_JAWRHZ010000004.1:0-35029 GCF_040308045.1 Proteiniborus sp. | reverse complement strand
TAGTATGACCTTGCTTAAGAAAAAAACTCTTTATGATGTTTTTGAGACTATAAATATTAAGAATAAGAATGAATTAGTATCAAAAATACTAATTGAAAGAGTTATTTTAAATACAAAAAATAAAATTCTAAAGTTGTATTTGAAATCAGACAATATAATACCAAATAACCTGATTGAAGAAACAAGAAAATCATTATTAAAATTTTATGATGGATTAGAGAATATTATTTTATCGGTAGATTATAAAGACATTAAGACTAGTAAAAAAACCTTAATCAATATTTATATGACGAATATTTTAGATTTAATAAAAAAAGAAATACCCTCAAGTCTAGCTTGGATAAACCAAATTAAATGGGAAATAAGAGATGATATATTAGATATTTTTGTTGGTAGTAAAATTGGACTAACAGCTTTACATAATAAAATTATGGACAAGCAAATAGAGAAGCTCATAATGAATGAGCTTGGACTAAAATACAAAGTTAGGTTTAGCCATATTGAGAATCCTAATTTATCAGAAGAAGAGCATAATAAAATCAAAGAATTAGAAGAGACTATAATGCTTGAAAACCTATTATTAGATGTGAGCCTTAATAGCAAAAGCTCAGGTGACAATGTAAAAAATCCAAAAGTTAGAAAGAACTCAGGTCATATTATCTATGGAAATAAAATTGAAAGTGAAATAGTGGATATTTCAAATATAAATATTGATTCAGGAAGTGTAGCCATAAAAGGAGAAATATTTGATATAGATTGTAGAGAAATCAAAGGCGATAAAAAAATATATACTTTTAATATTACCGATTTTACAAGTTCAATTACTGTAAAAGTTTTTGCAAACAAAAAAACACAGGAAAGCTTAGATTCAAACTTAAATGAAGGCTTATATGTAAAAATCTATGGTGATGTAATCTATGATAATTATATAAAGCAAACTATTATTAATATGAAATCACTAGAAAAAGCAGAACGTATAAAAAGGATAGATGACTGTCAAGAGAAAAGAGTTGAGCTACATTGCCATACAAAAATGAGTGCTATGGACGGTGTCTCTAGTTTTGATGATATTGCTAAAAGAGCTTCTGAATGGGGACACAAAGCTCTAGCTATTACAGATCATGGTGTTGTTCAAGGCTATCCTGAAGGTATGGAAGCAGCTAAGAAATATGGAATAAAAGTATTATATGGTCTAGAGGGTTATTTAGTCAATGATATTAAACCAATAGTAAATAACAATAAATCTCAAAGCATTGACACGGAATATGTTGTATTTGATATTGAAACTACTGGATTTTCAAGTAAAAACGATAAAATAACTGAAATTGGAGCAGTTAAGATAATAAATGGACAGATAGTTGATAGATTTAGCCAACTAATAAACCCAAATGTTAGAATTCCAGAAAGAATAGTTGAGTTAACTGGCATTACCGATGAACTGGTTGCAGATAAGCCTAGTATCGAGGAAGCTTTACCAAATTTTATTAAGTTTATAGGAACTAGTGTACTTGTAGCACATAATGCATCTTTCGATACAGGCTTCATTAGAGAAAATTGCCATCGTATAGGTTTAGAGTTAAGCAATTCCACCTTAGATACTCTTCAACTTTCTAGAGAGTTGCTTCCAAACTTGAAAAGTCATAAACTAAATATTCTGTCTAAACATCTAAATGTTAGTCTAGAAAATCATCATAGAGCAGTTGATGATTCTGAGGCTACTGCTAAAATTTTTATAAAATTAATCGAAATGCTAAAAGAAAAAGGTGTTACAAAGCTAGAAGAAATAAACACAATATTTGAGGGTAACAAAAATATAAAATCTGATCATACTTTTCACATAATTATTTTTGCTAAAAATCAAAGAGGCCTTAAAAATCTATATAAAATAATATCAGAATCTCATTTAAAGTACTTCCATAGAAGGCCTAGAATTCCTAAATCACTATTGTTAAAATATAAAGATGATTTAATAATTGGAAGTGCATGCGAGGCTGGGGAACTTTATAGGGGAATTCTCTCTAATAGATCACAAGATGAAATAAAGAATATAGTAGAGTTTTATGATTTTTTGGAAATTCAACCTATTGCAAACAATATGTTTTTGATAGACAACAATTCTGTCAAAGATGTTGATGAACTTAAAGCTATTAATATAAAAATAGTTGAATTAGGTGAGGAAAATGCAAAACCTGTAGTAGCATCAGGTGATGTACATTTTTTAGATCCTCATGAGGAAATATACAGGCGTATACTATTAGGAGGGCAAGGCTTTTCAGATGCAGATAAACCTATGCCACTATATTTAAGAACAACAAGAGAGATGTTAGATGAATTTAGTTACTTGGGGGAATTAAAAGCTAGAGAAGTTGTAATTAATAATACAAATCTTATAGCAGATATGATAGAAGAAATAATACCTATTCCTGATGGTACATTTCCCCCAGTCATTCCTGGCGCAGAAGATGAACTTAGAAATATGAACTACAAGAAGGCGAAAGAAATTTATGGTGAACCTTTACCAGAAATAGTGCAAGCAAGATTAGATAGAGAGTTAAATTCAATTATTTCTAATGGATATGCAGTTATGTATATTATAGCACAAAAATTAGTAACTAAATCATTAGGAGATGGATATCTTGTTGGTTCAAGAGGTTCAGTTGGTTCTTCTTTTGTTGCAACAATGAGTGATATTACAGAAGTAAACCCTCTTCCACCTCATTATATATGTACAAACTGTAAAAATAGTGAATTTATTCTCGATGGTTCAATTAGTTCTGGAGCAGATCTTCCTGATAAGGTATGTCCAAAATGCGGAACCCAGTATAAAAAAGATGGACACGATATACCTTTTGAAGTTTTTCTAGGATTTGAGGGAGATAAGGAGCCAGATATTGATCTTAACTTTGCAGGAGAATATCAATCTACAGCTCACCAATATACAGAAGAAGTTTTTGGTAAGGGCTATGTCTTCAGAGCAGGAACTATAGGTACTATTGCAGAAAAAACTGCCTATGGTTTTGTAAAAAAATATTTTGAAGAAAGGAATATAACTATTAATAATGCTGAAATAAATCGTTTAGTAAAAGGTTGCACTGGAATAAAGAGAACCTCAGGGCAGCATCCTGGTGGAGTTATGGTTGTACCTAATTATAAAGAAATATACGATTTTACACCTATACAATATCCAGCTGATGACAGTAAGTCTGGAGTAATTACAACTCATTTTGACTATCATTCTATAAGTGGTAGAATTCTTAAACTAGATATACTTGGCCATGATGTACCAAGTATAATAAGAATGTTAGAAGATATTACAGGACTTAATGCACAAAATATTCCTTTGGATGATGAAGATACTTTAAAGCTTTTTACTACAACAGAGCCGCTAGGGGTCACAAAAGAAGAAATAAACACTGAAGTTGGTACTCTTGGAATACCCGAATTTGGCACTAAGTTTGTTAGACAAATGTTGATAGATACTCAACCTACTACTTTTGGAGAATTAGTAAGAATAAGTGGGCTATCTCATGGAACAGATGTATGGGTAAATAATGCACAAGATTTAGTTAGAAATGGAGTTGCTAAATTAAGCGGAGTTATATCAACTAGAGACGACATTATGCTTTACTTAATATATAATGGACTAGATAAAAAAAGATCTTTTAAGATAATGGAAAGGGTAAGAAAGGGGAAAGGGCTAACTGAGGAAGATGAAGACTACATGAGGGAAAACAAAATACCAGAATGGTATATAAAATCATGTAATACTATAAAATACATGTTTCCAAAGGCCCATGCTGTTGCATATGTAATGATGTCTTTCCGAATAGCTTATTTTAAAGTACATTACCCCATGGCTTTTTATGCCACCTATTTCACATCTAAGGCAATTGATTTCGATGCTGAACTAGTGCTAAAAGGTAAGGATGCTGTAAAAAGTAAAATTCATGAACTCGAGAGTATGGGAAACAATAAGACTGCAAAGGAAAAGAATCTACTAATAGTTTTAGAAGTTGTACTTGAAATGTATGCTAGAGGATTAGAATTTGAAAGAGTTGATTTATATAAATCTGATAGTGACAAATTTTTAGTTGGAAAGAGAGGCTTAATTCCACCTCTTAAATCACTAGAAGGAGTTGGAGAAAACGCTGCTAGAAGTATTGTTGAGGAAAGAAGAAAAAGTGATTTTATATCTCTAGAAGATTTAACAAACAGATGTAAAATATCAAAAACTGTTTTAGAGGCTTTAGAAGTACATGGTTGTCTTGAAGGTATTCCTGAGAGCAATCAGCTTACTATATTTAATATTTGATTTTTGGAAAAAACTATGATATGCTAAACATAAATAGACTATGCTGTAAGAGTGGGGTTTCCCACTCTTCCTTTATTATAGTGCGTATTTTAGAATAATTAAGTTGTTATATGGCAAAATATTAAGGTAATTGTTTGGAGGTGATGAAATGAAAAAAGGTGCATTAGAAAGCATGGTTGCTGAAATCGTAAGTCCAATAATAGAAAAATATGATTTTGAATTGGTAGATGTAGAATATGTAAAAGAAGGTCCAAATCAATTTTTAAGAGTTTTTATTGATAAGCCTGGTGGTGTAACAATAGATGATTGTCAAAAAGTCAGTGAACAGTTAAGTGATTTCCTTGATGAAAAGGACCCTATAGAGGATAATTATTTTTTAGAAGTATCCTCTCCAGGACTTGATAGACCACTAAAGAATAACCAAGATTTAGAAAGAAGTAT
Source organism: Proteiniborus sp. (assembly GCF_040308045.1). Lineage (NCBI taxonomy): Bacteria > Bacillati > Bacillota > Clostridia > Eubacteriales > Proteiniborus > Proteiniborus sp. Next base: position 30,276 of record NZ_JAWRHZ010000004.1, on the reverse strand, counting down.
TGGTAAAGATGTAGAGGTTAGTCTTTATAGACAATTAAATGGGAAGAAAAAATACACAGGTAAACTTATCAAATTCAATGATGAAAATATATTTATACAAGACGAAAGAAATGATGAGTTGCAAATATTTAGAGAGATAATATCAAAAATTAATCTAGCAATTAGATTTTAGTAGGGAGGTTAAAGGGGATATGAAAGCCGAATTTATTGAGGCTCTTGAAGAAATAGAAAAAGAGAAAGGTATTTGTAAAGATATTATATTTGATGCATTAGAAGCAGCATTAATTTCTGGTTATAAAAAAAATTTTGGCTCTTCACAAAATGTAGAGGTTGAAATAAACAAAGAAAATGGAGAAGTTAGAGTATATGCAAAGAAAATAGTAGTTGAATCTGTAGAAGATGAATTATTAGAAATTAGTTTAGAAAATGCAAGAGAAATAGATACAAAATATGATATTGATGATATAGTAGGTGTAGAGATCACTCCTAGAAATTTTGGAAGAATAGCAGCCCAAACTGCAAAACAGGTTGTAATGCAAAAAATAAAAGAAGCTGAAAGAGAAATTGTATTTGGGGAATTTATAAATAGAGAAAATGAGATTATTACAGGATTAGTTCAAAGAGTTAGCAAAAACAATGTTTTTGTTAATCTAGGAAAAACGGAAGGGATATTAGCACCAAGTGAGCAAATTCAAGGGGAAGTTTACAATCAAGGTGACAGGATCAAAGCATTTATTTTAGAGGTTAAAAAGACTACTAAAGGTCCGCAAATACTATTATCAAGAACTCACCCGGGTCTTGTTAAAAGGCTATTTGAACTAGAAGTTCCAGAAATACAAGAGGGAATAGTTGATATCTTTAGTATAGCAAGAGAAGCTGGATCAAGGACCAAAATAGCAGTGTTTTCAAAGGATGATAATGTAGATCCTGTTGGCGCTTGCGTTGGATTTAAAGGTGCCAGAGTAAAAGCTATTGTAGACGAACTAAAAGGTGAAAAAATAGATATTATTAACTGGAGTAAAGATATTGGAGAATTTCTCTCTAATAGTTTAAGTCCTGCAAAAGTAATAAATGTAGATGTTAATGAAAAAGAGAAATCAGCTTTAGTTGTGGTACCTGATTATCAACTATCATTAGCTATAGGAAAAGAAGGACAAAATGCAAGACTAGCTGCAAAATTAACTGGTTGGAAAATAGACATTAAAAGTGAAGGACAAATTGATAACTAATATTAATAAGGGGTGAGAACGATGAAAACAAAAAAAATACCTCTTAGAAAATGTTTGGGCTGTTCTGAAGGGAAAGCCAAACGTGAGCTAATAAGAATCGTAAAGAACAAAGAAGGAGATATATTTGTAGACTTGACAGGTAAAGCAAATGGAAGAGGAGCATATATTTGCAGAAATACTGAATGCTTAGAAAAAGCAATGAAAAGCAAGAGACTAAATAAGGCTTTAGAGGTCGAAATTCCTGACAAGGTATATGATGACTTGTTAAAGGAGATACAATAAATGAAAAAATTATTATCCATGCTTGGTATAGGAAAAAAAGCCGGGCTTATAGTATCAGGTGAGATGGGTTGTATTAATTCGTTAAATGAAGGAAAATCTAAGTTGTTAATATTAGCTTCTGATGCTTCATATAATACCAAAAATAAGTTTCTAGGATTATGCGACAAAAAAAATGTTAAATATATTGAGATTGGGTTAAAAGCAGAACTAGGAACAGCTATTGGCAAAGGACTTACGTCTACAATTTCAGCAAATGATGAAGCATTTTCAAAAGCTTTAGTTAAAATAATAGATGAGATTATCACCTGTAAATAAAGTGGGGGTGTATAGTTTGACCAAAATAAGAATATATGAATTAGCCAAAGAAATAGGGATAACTACAAAAGAATTGATGGAAAAATTAGGTGAACTTGATATAAAAGTTGGTAGCCATATGAGCTCAGTAGATAAAAAAGAAGCTGAACTTCTTAAAGAATATATTCAGGAAGACGATAATGATAAAGGTGATTTTGAAGATGAATTTGATGGGTCTCTTTATGAAAAGAAAAATTCTGCTTCTAAACCTAAGAAAGCAAAAAAGGTAAATGACAAAGTAAATTCAGACATAAAAAAAGAAAAGGATAATGAAAACTTGAATAGTATAGAAAAAAATAATATTATAGAAATTGCAAATAACATACAAGTCAAAGAATTAGCTGAAAAGATGAATATTAATTCGGGTCAAGTGATTTCAAAGTTAATTGCACTTGGGGTAATGGCTAGTATAAATCAAGAAATTGATTTTGATACTGCAAGCATAGTTGCATCTGAATTTGACTATGAACTAAAACTGATTAATGATGAACAAGAGCAGGAAAGTGACATATATGAAAGTTTGGATATTGAAGATACTGAAGAGAGTTTACAACTAAGACCACCAGTTGTGACAGTTATGGGACATGTTGATCATGGCAAAACTTCACTTTTAGATGCCATAAGAGAAACTCATGTGACTCAAAAAGAAGCAGGAGGCATAACTCAGCACATTGGAGCTTCAACCGTAACAATTAATAATAAAAAGGTTGTCTTTTTAGACACACCAGGCCATGAGGCTTTTACTTCCATGAGGGCCAGAGGTGCACAAATTACAGATATTGCAATACTTGTGGTAGCAGCTGATGATGGTGTAATGCCTCAAACTATAGAAGCTTTAAATCATGCTAAGGCCGCAAATGTTCCTATAATAGTAGCAGTTAATAAGACTGATAAACCCGAGGCTAATCCTGACAGAGTAAAACAAGAGCTAACAGAGCATGGTTTAGTACCTGAAGAATGGGGAGGAGACACGATATTTGTCCCTGTTTCTGCATTAAAAAGAATAGGAATTGCTGAATTGCTAGAGATGATTCTATTAGTTGCAGAAATGCAAGAGCTAAAAGCCAATCCAAATAGAAATGTTGTAGGAACTATAATTGAGGCTAAATTGGATAAGGGCAGAGGGCCAGTCGCTACAGTATTAGTACAAAAAGGTACTCTTACCGTAGGAGATGCTGTAGTTGCAGGGGCTGCTTATGGGAAAGTAAGGGCTATGATTGATGATAAAGGGAAAAGAGTTAAAAAGGCAGGTCCATCAACTCCAGTTGAAATATTGGGGCTATCTGAAGTTCCTGATGCAGGTGAGCATTTATATTCAGTTGAAGATGAGAAAAAATCAAGGGAAATTGCTGAACATAGGAGAGAAGTTATTAGAAGTGAACAGCTGAAAGTTAACCAAAAAATCTCTCTTGATGATTTATTTGATAAAATAAAGCAAGGTGAAGTTAAAGATTTAAATATTATTATTAAAGCAGATGTTAAAGGCTCTATAGAAGCAGTAAAACAATCATTAGAAAAGTTAAGTGTTGAGGAGGTTAAAGTAAATCCAATACACGGAGGAGTAGGAGCAATAACTGAGAGCGATATAATGTTAGCTTCCGCTTCAAATGCAATAGTAATTGGCTTTAATGTAAGACCTACAAATACAGCAATGGAGATTGCTAATAGAGAAAGCGTAGACGTAAGAACATATAGAGTAATATATAATGCTATTGAAGATATTGAGGCTGCGATTAAGGGTATGCTAGCCCCTGAGTATCGTGAAGTAGTTCTTGGAAGAGCTGAAATTAGGGCTACCTTTAAGGTTCCAAATGTTGGTATGGTAGCTGGAATATATGTACAACAAGGGAAAATAGTGAGAAATGCAAAAGTTAGACTTCTAAGAGATAATATTGTCATTCATGAAGGTTCAATTTCTTCATTAAAGAGGTTTAAAGATGACGTGAGAGAAATATTAACTGGATATGAAGGTGGATTAGGAATTGAAGGTTATAATGATGTTAAAGATGGCGATGTTATAGAAGCATATACCTTAGAAGAAATCAAAAAATAATTATTTAAGCATAAAAGGAAAAAGGATAGGTGACTTCTATGAGCTTAAAAAGATTAGGAAGAATTTCAGAAGAAATAAAAAGAATAGTAAGTAATGTTATTATGACAGAACTAAAAGATCCAAGAATATCTCCTATGACAAGTATAACAGAGGTAGAGGTAACTAGGGACTTAAGATATGCAAAGATATATATAAGTGTATTAGGAAACGAGCAAAATAAAGAAGAAACCTTAAAAGGATTGGAAAGCGGTAAAGGCTTTGTTAGGAAGGAAATTGGAAGAAATTTGAATTTACGATATACTCCAGAACCACTGTTTTACTTAGATAAATCAATAGAACATGGATTTAAAATATCAAAACTATTAAATGAAGTAAATGTTAATGAAAATAAAGGAAGTAATGAAGATGAGTGATGACAGGAAAATGCTCTTAGAAGAAGTTATCTCTGCAATCAATTTTCACAACAATATATGCATTACTTCTCATGTTAATCCAGATGGAGACAGTATAGGATCTGTCCTTGCATTAGGAATGGCTCTAAAAAAAAATAGATATAAAAATATTACGATGTTAGTATCTGATGAAATACCTAAAAACTTGTTGTTTTTGCCAGGTATAGATCAAATTCAAAAAGAAACTCATGCGAAAAAAATAGATTTATTAATTGCTTTAGATTGCGGGGACAAGAATAGGATAGGAATTTCTAAATCTTTACTTGAATCTACTGATTATATTATAAATATAGATCATCATATAACTAATACTAATTTTGGCAATATTAATATTATTAATCCTGATGCAAGTTCTACTGGAGAAATAGTCTATGAAATTTTGAAGCTAATGAATATTGATATAGATAAAGATATTGCCACATCTCTCTATGTAGGAATATCTACTGATACTGGTAGCTTTAGATATGATAATACCACATCATCTACTCATGCAATAGTATCAAGACTTCTTGATTTAGGTATTAATTCAAATTATATTAATATAAATCTTTATCAGAGTAGAAGCATTGAAAAAACATGTTTATTGATAAAGAGCCTTGATACTTTAGAGTTATTGAAAAGTGGGAAGATTGCTATAGCTATAGTTACTAGAGAAATGCTAGAAATCTGCAATACAACTATAAATGAGGCTGACCTTATAATAGATTTTATTAGAGATATCGATAGTGTAGAAGTCGCATGTGTACTTAAAGAAACTGATAACAATACTATTAAAGTAGGATTAAGATCTAAAAACTATATTGATGTATCATTAATTGCAAAATCTTTCAATGGTGGAGGACATGCTAAAGCTTCTGGATGTACATTATACTCCGGTATTGAAGAGGGTAAAAAGCTAATATTAGAAGAAATAGATAAGGCATTTAGGTGATCATATGAATGGTATTATTAATGTTTTAAAGCCTCCAGGAATGACTTCACATGATATTGTGAGTTTTATCAGAAAAACCTTTAATATGAAAAGAGTAGGGCACACTGGTACCTTGGATCCTAATGCAGCTGGTGTGCTACCTATTTGTATTGGAAAGGCCACAAGGGTTGTTGAATATTTCGATGATTTTAAAAAAGTATATAGAGCAGAATTAACCCTTGGCTATGAAACAGATACGCAAGACAAATATGGAGAAATAATTGGAAGAAACAATATATCTAATGTTACATCTGACGATATCAAAATGGTATTTGAAATGTTTAGAGGTAAGACAACACAAATTCCTCCCATGTATTCTGCATTGAAACATAATGGTAGGAAGCTATATGAATTGGCTAGAGAAGGGAAAACTGTAGAGAGAAAGCCAAGAGAGATAGTAATTCATGAAATTTCAATTTTAAGAAATTATAATAATAAAAAAATACTATTTGATGTAGAATGCTCAAAAGGTACTTATATAAGAACCTTATGCAATGATATTGGAAGAAGATTAGGAACACTAGGTTGTATGACATTTTTATTAAGAAGTAAAGTAGGAGATTTTAGTATAGTTAATTCATATACAATTGAAGAAATACTAAAATATACTAATATAAGCCGACTAGATAATATTATTATGCCTATTGATAGCGCTCTTAAACATTATGACTCAATTAATCTTCATGAAAGATACTATGATATTTTAAAGAATGGCGGAAAAGTTGATATTAATAATTATTCGCACGATTTATATAATCGTGATTTACAAAAAAGAATACGAGTATATTGTGATAATGCGTTTATTGGCATAGGTTTAATTAATAAAGCAGAAGATAATACAATATTAAAAATGGACAAAGTTTTTATTTAAAGGTGATAAACTATGAAAGTCATGTTAAACAAATATACAAATGTAGAAATGGATACAGCAGTAGCAATTGGAAACTTTGACGGTCTACATTTGGGACATCAATACTTAATAGAAGAAATGATGAAAATGGCTGAGAAAAAAGGACTTACTAAGGCTGTATTTACCTTTGATAATAATACATTGGTTCAATTTAAGACAAATAAAGTAAACAATATACTTATGAGTAATTCTCAAAAAATTTTACTGCTTGAAAATATGGGAATTGAATTATTGTATTTAGCGGATTTTACAGAAAAACTAATGCATATGTCTCCTTATGACTTTATAAAACAAATAATAGTTGAGAAATTAAGAGCTAAGCTTGTTGTAATTGGCTTTAATTATAAGTTTGGTTACAAGGCTCAAGGAGACGTGGAATTTCTAAAAAAGGCAGGGAAAAATTTTGGCTTTGAAGTAGTGGTTATTGATCCAATTACTTATGGAAATAAGATAATAAGTAGTTCTTATATTAGAGAACTGATCAATAATGGATTAGTAAAAGAAGCTAATGCTTTACTAGGAAGACCATTTACTGTTAGTGGCACCATTGTTAAAGGAAAGGGAAGAGGTAAGGGCTTAGGATTTGCTACAGCCAATTTAAAACAGGATACTAATTATCAAATGCCTAAATTTGGAGTCTATAAAACCAATACCTATATCAATGGGAAGAGCTATTTAAGTATTACAAATATAGGAAGCAATCCAACTTTTGATGATGTTGGGTTTAGCATTGAAACCCATATTATTGATTTCAATAAAGACATATATGGAGAGAAGATTGAAATTAGTTTATTAGATTTTATCAGAGAAGAAGTAAAATTTACTGATAAAGACAAATTGAAAATTCAAGTAAAGAGTGATATAGAAAAAATAATAGAAAGTAATTAAATATTTACAAGATTAATTGTATGTGGTACAATTAGGGTTGATGATACCTTATGCTAAGTTTATTGTAGCCTCGACTGTATACTCGGCTTAAGGTGTAACTTAATATTAAGGAGGAATATAAATGAATTTAAGTAAAGAAGAAAAAGCAAAGATTATCGAAGAATACAAAGTGCATGAAGGTGACACAGGCTCACCTGAGGTTCAAATAGCGATTTTAACACATAGAATTAACAAACTAAATGAACATCTAAAAGCCCACAAGAAGGACCATCATTCAAGAAGAGGATTGCTTAAAATGGTAGGTCAAAGAAGAGGATTGCAAAACTATTTAGAAAAGACTGACATTGAAAGATATCGTAACCTAGTAGAAAAATTAGGTTTAAGACGTTAATAAGAGCGGGGATACCCGCTCTATTAATTTATTCTATGATCTGTTTTTTTTATGTTTTCGAGGCAATAATATTAATATACAATACATATTGAAGGAGGTAGAATATGGAGAGAACTTTTGAAAGTACAATAGGTGGAAGAAAATTATCAGTTACAATAGGTAAGGTAGCTGAACAAGCAGGTGGCGCATGCCTAGTTAGATATGGAGATACAGTTGTTTTAGCTACAGCTACTGCTTCAAAAGAGCCAAGGGAAGGAATAGATTTTTTCCCACTAAGTGTTGATTATGAAGAAAGACTTTATGCAGTTGGTAAAATACCAGGTGGGTTTATTAAAAGAGAAGGAAAGCCTAGCGAAAAAGCAATTTTAACTTCTAGACTTATAGACAGGCCAATAAGACCGTTATTTCCAAAAGATTATAGAAATGATGTGCAAGTAATTGTAACAGTGTTGTCAGTTGATCAAGATTGCACTCCCGATATAGTATCTATGGTAGGTGCGTCTGTTGCTCTTACAATATCTGATATTCCATTCAATGGTCCTACAGGCTCAGTGGCAGTAGGAATAATTGATAATAATTTTATTATCAATCCTACATGTGAACAAAGAGAAAAATCTCCATTGAGTTTAGTTGTATCAGGAACTGAAGATGCAGTAATGATGGTAGAAGCTGGAGCCAATGAAATAGACGAGTCTGTTATGCTAGATGCAATAATGACAGGACATGATGAAATAAAGAAAATATGCAAATTTATAAACCAAATAAGGGAAGAAGTAGGAAAACCTAAAAAGGAATATATAGCATTCCATGCAGATAAGGAAATTGAAGAAGAAGTTAGAGAATATGCTACAGAAAAAATGATAAATGCCATAAAGACAGAAGATAAGCAAGAAAGACAAGAAAACATTGATAATATAAAGAATGAAACTTTAGCCTATTTTATAGATAAATATCCTGAAAATACTGGAGATATTGAGGAAGTATTATATAATATTGTTAAGGAAGAAGTTAGGAGACTTATTATTGAAGAAGGAATTAGACCAGATAATAGACATGTTGATGAAATAAGAAAGATAACTAGTGAAGTAGGGATACTACCAAGAACTCATGGCTCTGGACTATTTACTAGAGGTCAGACACAAGTATTAACAGTTGCAACTTTAGGAGCTGCAGGTGACGTTCAAATCATTGATGGACTTGGGGAAGAAGAAGAAAAAAGATATATGCATCACTACAATTTCCCACCATTTAGTGTTGGAGAAACAAGATTTTTAAGAGGACCAGGAAGAAGGGAAATAGGTCATGGTGCTTTAGCAGAGAGAGCACTTGAGCCAGTTATCCCTAGTGTTGAAGAATTCCCTTATACTATAAGACTTGTTTCTGAAGTATTAAGCTCAAATGGTTCTACCTCACAAGCTAGTGTTTGCGGAAGCACCTTGGCTTTATTAGATGCAGGAGTTCCAATAAGTGCACCAGTTGCAGGTGTTGCAATGGGTTTAATGAAATCCGAAGATAAAGTTGTAATATTAACTGATATTCAAGGAATGGAAGACTTTTTAGGAGATATGGATTTTAAAGTTGCAGGAACAGAAAAGGGTATAACTGCAATACAAATGGATATAAAAATTGCAGGTATAGATAGAAATATATTAAAAAACGCTTTAGAAAAAGCAAGAAAAGGAAGACTTTTTATTCTAAATAAGATGAATGAGGTCATTTCAGAACCAAGAAAAGAATTATCGCCTTATGCTCCGAGGATACTGACAATGAATGTCAACCCTGATAAGATAAGAGACATCATTGGTCCTGGTGGTAAAATAATTAATAAAATTATTGATGAAACAGGAGTAAAAATCGATATTGAAGATGATGGAAAAGTAATTATAGCAGCAGAAAATATCGAGTTTGGAAAAAAAGCTATGAAAATAATTGAAAAAATAGTTGAAGAGATAGAGGTAGGGAAAATATACTTAGGAAAAGTTACTAGAATAATGCCTTTTGGAGCATTTGTTGAAGTGCTAAATGGCAAGGAAGGTTTAGTTCACATATCAAACATAGCTAAAGAGAGAATAAATAAAGTAGAGGATGTTTTATCAATAGGAGATGAAATATTAGTAAAAGTTACTGAAATAGACAATCAAGGAAGAATAAATCTCTCAAGAAAAGCTGCATTACCAAAAGAAGAAAAAGACGAAAATGAACAAAGATAAGGACATGAGCCCAAAGGTTTATGTCTTTTTTAATTATATTTTTAAAGTCAAAGAATACTTATATAATATATAACTATTATTAATAGGAGGTCAATAAATGAAAATAGTCTATATAAGATTCAAGACTTTAATTATTACTTTGATAGCACTAGTAATTATTTTGGCATTAACTATTCTTCTTATTTTTAGATTCTCAACAGACTCAAAAGAAACTTTTATTAATGATGATGTTTATTACAAAGGTACGGTAGATGAAAAGAAAATAGCTTTTGCGTGTAATGTAGATTGGGGGAATGAATTTATTCCTAGTATGCTTGACGTTTTTAAAGAAAATGATATTAAAATCACATTTTTTGTAACGGGAAGATGGTCTGAAAAAAATCCCGAGCTTTTAAAGATGATATATGAAGATGGACATGAAATTGGCAATCATGGGCATACCCATAGAGATTACAATTTATTAAACTACGATGATAATAGAGAAGAAATAAAAAAAGCTGATTTTATAATTAGCAATATCCTTGGAATAAAGCTAAAGTATTTTGCACCTCCTTCGGGAGCTTACAATAAAGAAACTATTAAAGCCGCCAATGACCTAGGATACAAAGTAATTATGTGGAGTATAGATACAATAGACTGGAGAAAGGATAGTACAAAAGATAAAATAATTAATAGGGTTATTAGTAAACACCATAATTCTGCAATAGTACTGATGCATCCTAAGGAGGAAACTGTTAAAGCATTGCCAATAATTATACAAAACCTAAGGGATAGGGGTTATACAATAGGAAGTATAAATGATATAATGAAATAAAAAGTGCACAAAAGTATAAAATATATTTTTAAATATAATACGCAATAATTAACTAGGAGGACAAAATGTACAATAAAGTAACTTTAGATAATGGCCTTAGAATTGTTACTGAACACATACCTTATGTTAAGTCAGTTTCCATAGGAATATGGGTAGAGGCAGGATCAAGAAAAGAGAGTGAAAAAAACAATGGGGTATCACATTTTATTGAGCATATGCTGTTTAAAGGCACAATGAATAGAAGTGCAAAAGAAATTGCTGAAGCTATTGATAATATTGGTGGTCAAATAAATGCATTTACAAGTAAGGAATGCACATGCTACTATGTTAAAGTATTAGATAATCATATTGATATAGCAATTGATGTATTATCAGATATGTTATTTAATTCTTTATTTGATAAAGAAGATATTATTAAGGAAAAATCTGTAATATGTGAAGAAATTAAAATGTATGAGGATTCACCCGAGGATCTTGTGCATGACTTGCTATCACAAACTATTTTTGATGGCAATTCATTATCTTATCCAATACTTGGTAGTGAAGAAACGCTTAATAAAATAACTAGGGATGATTTAATAGATTATTACGAAGCTTTTTATACACCTTCCAATACTGTTATATCTATCGCAGGTAATTTTGATTTTCGTGATACAATAGACATGATAAAAAAATACTTTGGAAAATGGACACCTAAACTCGATATAATTACTAAATATGATAAACCAACAATTCATCATGATATATCAAAAAAGAGAAAAGATATTGAGCAATTACATTTTTGTTTAGGAACTGAAGGCAGTCCTCAAGGACAGGATGATTTATATGCTTTGCTAATACTAAACAATATTTTAGGCGGTAGCATGAGTTCTAGATTGTTTCAAGATATCAGGGAAGATAGAGGATTAGTTTATTCAATATATTCTTATCCATCCTCATATAAAGATATAGGTATATTTACAATTTATGCAGCATTGAATCCCAATTACTTTGTAGAAGTAATAGATATAATCATGGAGAATATAAACAATATTAAGCAGCATTATTTATCAGATGAGGAGATTTATAAATCTAAGGAGCAATTAAAAGGCAATTATCTTCTAGGTCTTGAGAGTACATCTAGTCGCATGACATCAATAGGAAAATCCGAACTATTGTTAGGAAAAATAGTATCTCCTCAAGAAATAGTTTCAAAAATTGATAGTGTGAGGCTAAAAGATATAGTAAATGTAGTTGATAGAATTTTTGATAATAATAAGTTCAATATTGCTTATGTAGGGAAATTTAATAATGAGAAAGAATTAGATATTGAATTAAAAAGATTACTTTTCAAATAGTAATCTTTTTTTTGTATAATTTAATCATATTTGACCTTATCATAAATGATTAAACATAATAAATAAACTCGAAACATATCTTATATAAAATAAACACAAAAATCTATAACAATATTAGTAATATAAGGAGGCTTTTCAATGAAACTAAGTGAATTAGGTGGTAAAGAAATAGTAAATCTAAATGATGGAGGTAGGTTAGGTATAATTGCAGATTCTGATCTAATTATTGATGATAAAAGTGGCAAAATATTAGCATTGTTGGTACCTGACAGAAGGAATCAGCTAAGGATTTTTAGTACTACTAATGATAGAAATGGAATCGAAATACCTTGGTCATCTATAAGAAAAATAGGAAACGATATGATTATCATTGAATTAGATGAGGAAAATAGGAATAAGAGGATATTTACAGTATAACATCACAAAAGTATCGATAAAACATATAATAAACTATAGATAAACATAAAGCACTAACCCACATATTAGAGGTGAAAGTATGAATATAATTGTGCAGAAATTTGGGGGAACATCGGTTGCAAGTGAGAAGAACAGAAAAAATGTAGTAGATAGGGTAATAGAAAAAATAAATATGGGATATAAGGTGGTAGTTGTAGTTTCAGCAATGGGAAGAAAGGGTGCTCCCTACTCGACAGATTCACTAATTAACCTAGTTGATGAAAGAATTATTCAAAAGAGAGAATTAGATTTACTAATGTCTTGTGGTGAAATAATATCTGCAGCGATTTTGTCAAATCTTTTAAGTACCTCTGGCTATAATAATTCAGTACTTACAGGACTTCAGGCTGGTATTATCACAGATTATAACTTTGGAAATGCAAATGTAATAAAAGTGGTTCCCCAAAAAATTCTTGACACATTAAAGAAAGTGGATATTGTTATAGTTTCTGGTTTTCAAGGAGCTACAATAGATGGGGATATTACCACTCTAGGAAGGGGTGGCAGCGACACAAGTGCGTTGATTCTTGGAGAAGCAATTGGATGTGAATATGTAGAAATATTTACTGACGTGGACGGGATAATGACTGCAGATCCTAAAATAGTTCCAGGTGCTCAATTAATTGAAAAAATATGTTATTCAGAGGTCTATCAGTTAGTAGAAGAAGGTGCAGGAATTATTCATCCAAAAGCAGTTGAAATAGCTAAAAGATGTAATATAAAGGTAATTATAAAAAATGCTTCTTCTAACTGTATAGGTACGATTATTGAAGACTGTTGCAATGTAGAAAATTATATAAATCCTTCAAAAAACATCATTACTGCGATTACTTATAAAAAAAATAGAGCCCAAGTAAATGTGTACCTAGGTGAAAATGATGAACATTTAAAGAGAATACTAAATATAATATCAGATAATAAAATTAGCATCGATTTGATAAATTTTTTATCTGAAAGGAAAATATTTACTGTGGATAAAAAAGATATTCAAACAGTTGAAAATATTCTTCATACAGAAGGGTATAAACATAAAATCATTAATAATTGTAGCAAAATAAGTGTTATAGGACATAAGATGAATGGTTTACCTGGTGTAATGGCAAGAATAGTAAAAGCATTATTAAGTGTTGATGTTTCAATATTACAATCCTCCGATTCACACACTACTATTTGTTGTCTTATAAAAGAGGAAGACACAGAAAAATCTTTAAATGCTTTGCATAAAGAGTTTATTAAATAATTTTTTAAAGTAGACTATTTAGTCTGCTTTAATTTTGCATAAGCATATAAATTCTTGTTTAGTAAAAACTATATTAATAATGAGCTTTTCATTATCATAAGAAAATATGATATTATACAAAGGAGGAAAAATAAATAATGGTGGATAAATACAATTCGAATTTTATGTTTTTTGGTAACAAAGAAAAAAATGAGGAACAGGGAGAAAGTAATATAGAACAGAACGACAAGAATGAGGAATTAGAAAATGTAAAAGCATTTGGTACTCCTAATCTTCCAACGACTCCTCAAGATATACAATTCATTTCAATTATTGGAGAAGTAGAAGGACATTTAGTTTCACCTCCTCAGAAAAAGGCAACAAAATATGAACATATTATGCCCCTATTAGTGGCAGCTGAGCAAAATCCAGAAGTAAAGGGAGTTTTTATTTTTCTAAATACTGTTGGTGGAGATGTTGAAGCTGGCTTAGCTTTATCAGAAATGATTAACAGCTTAAGTAAACCTAAAGTCTCTCTTGTTCTTGGAGGTGGCCACAGTATTGGTGTTCCTTTAGCAACTTCTAGCGATTATTCATTTATTACACCAACAGCTACAATGACTATTCATCCTATTCGAATGACCGGATTAGTTATTGGAGTTCCTCAAACATTTAGGTATTTTGAGAAAATGCAGCAAAGAATAATCAATTTTATATTAAGAACTTCAAACATAGACAGAGAAACACTTTTAAGACTAATGTATGATACCGATGAAATTGCAAATGATGTAGGTACCATTCTCATTGGAGAAGAAGCAGTTAAACATGGTTTAATAAATTCTGTTGGAGGTTTTTGTGATGCATTAAAAAAAATTAAAGAACTTATTGAAAAGAATAAAGGTAATTAATTTGAATAGAATATTTATATGAATTATGTTATAATTACAACGTAAAAGTGTTAATGACAGTCATTAGCACTTTAATTTTATGCAAGGGGGAGCATACATGAATTGCAATTAAATTTTTAATAAAGATATTAGAGAAAGGAAAACTTTATTATTTCTCATATTATTTATGGGCTATTGGTGCTATAATCATAATTAAACAATTTATATAGAACAAGTATTATTTGTTTTTTCAAAAGGAATTTAACTTCCTCTGTAGAAATACTCCTTAGAGGTGATTACATGACTAAAGCAAAAAAAAGATCGAGTACTAGGGACAATAATAAATCAAAAAGAAATATTAAAGTAGAGATTGCTGGTATATTAATTGTTTCCATAGGACTTCTATCCCTATTAAGTATGTACAGTAAATCAACTGGTTACATAGGCAATTTAATTAAAAAGTGCTCAATATTAATAGCTGGACTAGGGGGGTATGTCTTTCCAGCTATAATATTACTATTGGGCTTTCTTTTTGTTTTAAATAAGATTGATTATATGAAAAAAGCAGTAGCTATTGTTATTACTTACTTTGGCCTTTTAACAATTCTAGATATAAATTTTATTTCATTTACTGAGGGACTATCTTTTTTAGAAAGAGTTAAATTTTCAATTGATGTGAATAATTCGGCTCTTTCTATGGGGAACTTAGCTTCAGGAGGTGGAATCATTGGTTCCTCTTTATCTTTTGTTTTCTTAAGCTTATTTGGAGCTATTGGAGCTTATATTGTTATTATAGCAATAGTTTTAATATCTTTTCTATTGTTTACAAATATAAGTATAATATGCTTCGCAAAAAATATTTTTAATAAGATTATAGAAATATTTAAATCTGGCTTTAATAGTATCAAGAACTTCATATATATTGATAGTAAAGAAAAAAAGGATTCACAAAATACTAATAAGAAAAATAATCCAAACTTAATAAAATTAGTTGAGCATAATGAAAATAACAACTCTGATATAGTTATTTCTAGTGAAATTGACAATAAGATTAGAGTTTTAGATTATACTAAAACTGCAGAAGAATCTAATTTAACTGTTGAGAAAACAGAAGAAAAATCTTTAGAGAAAGAAGAACTAAATATTGATGCTTCAAATGAAACTCTGAGACAAGAGAGTTATGATAATTTTAGATTACCAGATTTAGAATTACTAAAAGATATAAAAACGAATATAAAAGGCACCGAAAAAAAAGAAGTATTATTAAATGCAAATAAATTAATTGATACTCTAAATAATTTTAGCATTGAAGCAAAAATACTTCAAATAAGTATTGGCCCAAGTATTACTAGATACGAGATACAGCCTGCCCCAGGTGTTAAAGTAAGTAAGATAGTAGGTTTGACTAATGATATTGCACTTAGTTTAGCATCTTCAGATATTAGAATGGAAGCACCAATACCAGGAAAATCTGCTATTGGAATAGAAGTTCCAAATAAGAATAAGGTAGGTGTAGGACTAAAAGAAATACTAGAATCAAAAGAATATAGTGAGATAGACACTTTTATACCATTTGCTTTAGGTAAAGACATTGCAGGCAATCCAATTGTTACCAATATAGAAAAGATGCCACACTTACTAATTGCTGGAGCAACAGGTTCCGGGAAAAGTGTTTGCATAAACACATTAATAGCAAGTATTCTTTTTAAAGCAAAACCAGATGAGGTAAAACTAATGCTTATTGATCCTAAAGTTGTAGAACTTAGTGTTTATAATGGAATACCACACTTATTAATTCCAGTTGTTACGGACCCTAAAAAGGCTGCTTTTTCACTTAATTGGGCAGTTCAAGAAATGACTAGACGATATAACTTGTTTGCAAAGAATAGTGTAAGAGACTTAGATTCTTATAACAATAAAGCTATAAATAATCCAGAAATGGAAAAGCTCCCTCAATTAGTGATTATTATAGACGAGTTAGCAGATTTGATGATGGTCTCAGCTTCAGAAGTTGAAGATTATATTTGTAGACTTGCCCAAATGGCTAGAGCTGCAGGCATTCATTTAATTGTAGCTACACAAAGACCATCAGTCGATATCATTACTGGAACAATTAAAGCTAATATTCCTTCAAGAATATCCTTTGCAGTATCATCTCAAGCAGATTCAAGAACGATTTTGGATATGGGGGGAGCTGAAAAGTTACTTGGTAAAGGAGATATGCTATTTTATCCTGTTGGAGAATCAAAACCTGTTAGAGTTCAAGGAGCTTTTATTAGTGAAGAAGAAATTAACAACTTAGTTGAATATTTAAAAAGTCAGTGCAGTGCACAATATGAAGAAAAAATAGTAGGAGAAATAAATAATAACTTTAAATTAAGCTCGAGTGAATCTGATGAATTATTACCAAATGCTATTGAAATAGTAATTGATGAAGGTCAAGCTTCGATTTCGTTGCTTCAGCGCCGATTGAAAATAGGATATGCAAGGGCAGCAAGAATAATTGATGAAATGGAAGAAAGAGGGGTTGTAGGTGGATATGAAGGAAGTAAGCCTAGAAAAGTCTTAATTACTAAAGAAGAATTTGAGAATAATTAACAAATTAGATTTGAATAATAAGAAGGTGAACTAATGATAAAAGAAATAGATATAGAAGAATCTTTACATCGAAAAGATTTATTTTTTATAGATGTAAGAAGTGAAAGTGAATATGAGGTAGATACCATCCCAGGAGCAATTAATATGCCTATTCTTAATGACAGCGAACGCGAGCATGTTGGATACGTTTATACACAAATAGATAAAGATGAAGCTAAAAAACTAGGTCTTAAATATGCTTCTGTCAAACTTGTAGATTTCTACGAAAAAGCTAAGAATATTAACAAAGACAATAAGAATATAGCACTATTCTGCTATAGAGGAGGAATGAGAAGTAATTCTGTCGCTAATGTACTAAGCACTATGGGGATAAATTTGTTTTTAATAAAAGGTGGATACAAAGGATACAGGAAATACGTCTTAGAAAAAATACCTAAATACGAAGGGAAGTATAAGTATATAGTTTTGCATGGTTATACAGGCGCTGGCAAAACAAAGATATTAAAAGAGCTAGAAAATTTAGGGAAATCAGTACTTGATCTAGAAAGTCTTGCTCAAAATGCTGGTTCGGTATTTGGTAATATAGCTTTTGAAGGTAAATCAAATTCACAGAAAAAATTTGAATCGTTACTTTTAAGTAGATTTGAAAGTATTTCAGATGTCAATGTATTTATAGAAAGTGAAAGCAAGCGAGTAGGAAAAGCAGTGCTTCCAGATTTTTTATTTAATGATATGGAGAAAGGATACCATGTTTTAATTAATACTGAGCTAGATAAAAGAATAGAAAACATAGTTGATGACTATATAAGTAGTACTTCCTATACTAAAGATACAGAGATAAAAGATGCTATAGATAAGTTAAGAAAAAATTTAGGTAATGAAAAAGTTAATATGCTTATTGCAGAATTAGAAAAGAAAAATTATCCACTTATTGTAAAAGAACTTATGATAAACTACTATGACCCACTATACAAGTATTCTATAGAAAAACTAGATAAATATGATAAGGTTATTAAATACTCCAATGCTATAAATGTAGCTATACAATTAATAGAATTTGTTAATTCTTTAAGCAAATAAAAGTTTTTAGATTAGATAATATTGAATATTAAAAAATATTATAATTTGATAGGGGATGTTTATATTGAATTTGGCTAACAAATTAACCATCATTAGAATATTTCTAGTTCCTGTTTTTATGCTTTTTCTAATATTTGAAATTCCGAATGGTGACTATATAGCAGCAGGCATTTTTATAATAGCCGCCTTAACAGATACTTTAGATGGGTATATTGCTAGAAGCAGAAACCAAATTACTAAATTTGGTAAATTCATGGATCCATTAGCAGATAAACTACTAGTTTCAGCAGCTTTAATCTCTCTAGTTGAAATGGGGAAACTCCCTGCATGGATTGTAGTTATTATTATAGCGAGAGAATTTGCAGTTACGGGATTAAGAGTTATTGCAGCTTCAGAAGGTATTACTATTGCAGCAAACTGGTGGGGGAAAATTAAAACAATAACACAAATTATTTCTATTGTTTCTTTACTTATAAATAATTATCCTTTTAGCATAATAGGATTTCCTTTTGATAAGTTAGCAGTGACTTTAGCAGTTGTTTTCACTATAGTTTCAGGTATCGATTATTTTTATATCAACAGAAAGGTTTTTGCTGTAAGTAATAAGTAGCAACAATAAGGACAATGAGGTGATTAGTATGAAAGCAGAAATAATTTGTGTTGGAACAGAATTACTTTTAGGCAATATTATAAATACTAATGCTAAATTCTTATCCAGAAGATTGGCAGATATTGGCATAGATGTTTATTATCAAACTGTTGTAGGAGATAATCAGAAAAGAATACTAGAAACCACTTTGAATGCTTTAAAGAGAGCTGATATATTATTATTTTCTGGTGGATTAGGCCCTACAGAAGATGATTGTACCAAAGAAGTTGTATGCAAGGCAATTAATAGGGAGCTATATCTTGATAAGCAAATACTAGAAAATATCAATTGTTTTTTTGAACAAAGACAGTTTCCAAAATCAAATAAAAAACAAGCATATGTTCCAGTAAATAGCAAAGTATTAAAAAATGATATAGGAACTGCACCAGGGTTTTATATTGAAGAAGGTAACAAAACTATAATTTTACTTCCCGGCCCCCCAACTGAACTGACCTTAATGTTTGATAAATATGTAATACCAAAATTAAACTTTATATCAAACTTTACAATTAAATCAAGAGTGATTAAAACAATAGGAATTGGTGAATCGTCATTAGAAGAAAAAATAATAGATTTAATTGATTCTCAGTCAAATCCAACAATTGCAACCTATGCAAATAATGGACAAGTGGATATAAGGATTACTGCAAAAGCTGATAATGCTGATAAAGCTGATGTTTTGCTTAATGAAATAGAGCATGAGTTGGATTTAAGAATTAAAGACTACATATATAGTTATGAAAATGAAAGCATAGAAGAAAAAGTGTTCAAAATGCTTTATGAAAGAAAACTAAAAATAGGATTTTGTGAATCTTGCACAGCAGGACTTACAACCTCTATGCTAGCAAGTGTTCCTGGCGCTTCTGAAGTTCTGGAAAGATCCTATATAACTTATAGCAATTTATCAAAAATTGATGAAGTTAGCGTTAGAGAGAGTACTCTCAATAAATACGGGGCAGTTAGTAAAGAAACTGCCACTGAAATGGCAAAAGGTCTTTTGAAAAAGTGCTCTATAGACATAGGTGTATCAATTACCGGTATTGCTGGTCCAACAGGTGGAACTAAAAATAAACCAGTAGGACTTGTGTATATTTGTCTTGCAACTAAAGATAAATCTTTTGTACTTGAAAAAAAATTTCACGGTAATAGAGAAGAAAATAGAGTTAGGTCAGCAAAAGCTGCTTTCAATTTGGTTAGAAAATATCTACTTAACTTAATTTAATGTTTGACTATTACTAAATCCTGTTATATAATTACAATAGAACGTTTGTTCGAATATTGGTAAAGGTGGTGAGTCCCAGTTTTACTGGGAATTCTCTATGCTAGAAAAAAAGAAAGCTTTAGAAATGGCAATAAGCCAAATTGAAAAACAATTTGGAAAAGGCTCCATAATGAAGTTAGGTGAGGACTCAAGACTTAATGTTGAAGCAGTATCCACAGGATCTCTAGATTTAGATATTGCAATAGGAATAGGCGGGCTTCCAAAAGGAAGAATTATTGAAATCTATGGACCTGAATCTTCAGGTAAGACAACAGTAGCTTTACATTCCATAGCAGAAGTGCAAAAGTCTGGTGGAACTGCAGCCTTTATTGATGCTGAACATGCCCTAGATCCTAGTTATGCAAAAAATCTTGGAGTTAATATCGAAGACCTAATAGTATCACAACCAGATACTGGAGAACAAGCTTTAGAAATTGCTGAAGCCTTAGTAAGAAGCGGAGCTGTGGATGTAGTAGTAGTAGATTCAGTTGCTGCCTTAGTTCCTAAAGCAGAGATAGAAGGAGAAATGGGAGATAGCCATATTGGTTTGCAAGCACGATTAATGTCTCAAGCCTTAAGAAAATTAGCTGGAGCTATAAAAAAATCTAATACTATAGCTATATTCATTAATCAACTGAGAGAAAAAGTTGGAGTTATGTTCGGGAATCCCGAAACAACCACTGGTGGTAGGGCATTGAAATTTTATGCCTCTGTAAGACTAGAGGTTAGAAGAGTTGAATCATTAAAGCAAGGAGAAGAGATTATCGGGAATAGAACTAAAGTAAAAGTAGTTAAAAATAAAGTTGCTCCTCCGTTTAAACAAGCAGAATTTGACATCATGTATGGTACTGGTATTTCAAAGGAAGGAAATATTCTAGATGTTGGAGCAGCTGCTGAAATTATTAACAAATCTGGTTCTTGGTATAGCTATGAATCAAATAGATTGGGACAGGGTAGAGAAAATGCAAAAGATTTTTTACGCGAAAATGTTGATATAGCTAGAGAAATAGAAGAAAAAATTAGAGAAAAATACGGTCTTAAAAATACTACTCCGATTAATAAATCTGATGAAGTAAGCAATGAAGAAGAAAAAAAATAATATTAGACAAATGGCGGATTGATCGCCATTTTTTATTTACTTGACATATAAATTAAAAAGTAATAAAATAAAGTCGTATAGCAGTATATTCAAATAATAGTAGTATAAAAGAATCAACAAAATAATATGCAGGATCTCATAAGCCGAGATTTCTCGGTTTATATTTTTTAAACTGCTTATTGTACTTTGATGAAAATGTTTTAAGAAACGAAACTTGAAAACTGAATAGTAAAGGAGGTGCTTTATCATTTTACCACTAGTGATTGCAGGAACTGTTGGAGGTATAGCAGTTGGGATTGCTTTAGGTATATATCTAAGGAAAACAATTGCTGAGGCAAAGATAAAAAACGCAGAAGAAGAAGCTTCTAGAATAGTAGATGAAGCAAAAAAGCAATCAGAAACTTTAAAGAAGGAACTACTTCTTGAAGCAAAAGAAGAAGTTCATAAATCAAGAAATGAGTTAGAAAGAGAGATTAGAGAAAGAAGAATGGAAATTCAGAAGCAGGAGAGAAGATTGCTTCACAAAGAAGAATCCATTGACAGAAAAAGCGATACTTTAGAAAGAAAAGAAGAAATATTATCAAAAAAAATAAAGGACTTGGAGCAAAAAGAGTTAGAAATTGCCGAGTTAAATGCTAAGCAAGTCGAAGAATTAGAAAGAATTTCCGGACTTACATCAGATGATGCTAGAGAATTATTATTAAATGATATTAGAAAAGAAATAACTCATGACGCTGCCATAATGATAAAAGATATTGAAAACAAGGCAAAGGAAGACGGAGAGAAAAAGGCAAGAGAGATAATAGCTTATGCTATTCAAAAATGTGCTGCTGATCATGTAGCAGAAACTACAGTAACAGTAGTTTCCTTACCAAATGATGAAATGAAAGGTAGAATTATTGGTAGAGAAGGAAGAAATATTAGAACCCTAGAAACTCTAACAGGTATTGATTTAATAATTGATGATACTCCAGAGGCAGTTATTCTTTCTGGATTTGACCCGATTAGAAGAGAGGTAGCAAGAGTTGCACTTGAAAAGCTTATAATTGATGGTCGTATACATCCAGCTAGGATTGAAGAAATGGTAGAAAAAGCCAAGAAAGAAGTAGACAACCATATTAGAGAACAAGGAGAACAAGCTACATTTGAGACAGGAGTACATGGACTTCATATAGAAATAATTAAGCTTTTAGGTAGATTAAACTATAGAACTAGTTATGGGCAAAATGTACTTAAACACTCTATAGAAGTATCTCACTTAGCGGGACTTATGGCTGCCGAACTAGGTGCAGATATAAAAATTGCCAAGCGAGCCGGTCTTTTACATGATTTAGGGAAGGCTGTTGATCATGAAGTAGAAGGTCCTCATGTTACTATTGGAGCAGATTTATTAAGAAAATATAGAGAATCTAAAGAGGTAATACATGCCATGGAGGCACATCATGGAGATGTTGAACCAGAAACTATTGAAGCAGTTTTAGTGCAGGCAGCAGATGCAATATCAGCTGCAAGACCAGGAGCAAGAAGAGAAACATTAGAAGCTTATATTAAAAGATTAGAAAAGTTAGAGGAAATAGCTAATTCCTTTGAAGGTATTGAAAAATCCTTTGCAATACAAGCAGGTAGAGAAATTAGGATTATGGTAAAACCTGAAATCATAAATGATGATCAGATTATTCATACTGCTAGAGAAATAGTTAAAAGAATAGAAAATGAATTGGAGTATCCTGGACAAATTAAAGTAAATGTTATAAGGGAAACAAGAGCTATTGAATATGCAAAATAGAGAAGACTATGTCTTCTCTTTTTTAATACGATAATTTCGGAATACATAAATTTAACGAAAATAATATTATTATTAAATATTTTGAAAATATTTAGTTGGGAAAAGAGGATTTTTTTGTTATTTGTAGAATACTATTATCATGTTGCAATTAATAATATTATTTAAGGGGGCTATTTTAATGGATGTATTAAAAGTATCAGCAAAATCAAACCCAAATTCTGTTGCTGGAGCATTAGCTGGTGTATTAAGAGAAAAAGGCGCCGCAGAAATTCAAGCAATAGGTGCAGGTGCTCTAAACCAAGCAGTAAAAGCAGTAGCTATTGCTAGAGGATTTGTTGCTCCTAGTGGTGTTGATTTAATTTGCATACCTGCATTTACTGACATTGAGATTGATGGGGAAGAGAGAACAGCTATAAAATTAATTGTTGAACCTAGGTAATTAGAAAAGCCTGCATAGTATGTGCAGGCTTTTTTATATAACTTCTGTTTTATAGGTTTCTTATAATAATAATATTTAAATATCAAGCATAATGAAATTAATATACATATAAATTAATTAATATAACATAATTAAAGTATGCGGAGATAATAATTTGAAATTATACGATTAACTTTGGACAATACGCTAGGAAAGGAATGACAATTCTTATGAAGAAGGCTGATTTACACATACATACTACATTTTCTGATGGCTCTTTAACGCCTAATGAGATTGTAAAGTGGGCATCGAAGAAGAAAGTGCATGCAATAGCAATAACTGACCATGACACCGTTGAAGGCATAAAAGCAACTATTGAGAGCGCAATACTATATGATATTATTACAATAGCAGGAATTGAAATTAGCTGTACCATGGAGGAAGAAGAAGTACATATATTAGGGTATTTTATTGATTATGAAGACAATAATTTACTAAACATGACTAAATTATTAAAAGAATCTAGAGAGTCTAGAGGAGAAAAGATTATTGAGAAGCTTAACTATTTAGGTTTTGAGATATCATTAGAAGACGTCTATGATATTTCTGGTACTGGTGTTATAGGAAGACCACATATTGCTAAGGCAATGATTAAGAAAGAATATGTAAACACAATTGAAGAGGCGTTTGGAAAATATTTAAATAGGAATAAACCTGCATATGTAGAAAGGTATAAGCTTTCAATAGAAGATGGAATTAACCTAATACATAGGGCAGGTGGTGTAGCTGTGATTGCACACCCAGGGCTTGTGAAAAGTAAAAAAGTTATTTATGAAGCGATAAGATTAAATGTAGATGGGATTGAAGCAATTCATTCTAAACATTCGGAGCAAGATGTAATTAAATATAGCGAAATTGGCAACAAATATAATCTTATAATTACTGGTGGTTCTGATTTTCATGGTAATTATAACAATAATGTACCAGTATTAGGTGATTACTATATAGATTATGAGCAAGTAATCCTCTTGAAGAAAAAAGCAAATTCTATAAGGAAAGGAGAGATAGAGTAAATGTATAAAAACGAGAGAAATAGGCAGTTTCCATCCAAAATTAGCACTACTTCATTTGTAAAGCTTTACATATTACACTTATTGCTGGAAAGAAGTTATTATGGTAATGAAATAATTGATGAAATAAAATCTAGACTCAATAACAGATGGGAGCCTAGTCCAGGAATGATATACCCTCTTTTAAGAGAATTGGAAGAAAATAATTACATACAAGGTTGGTGGCAAGAACCAGATAAAAGATCAATAAGATATTACAAAATAACTGACATGGGATTTGAGCATTATAAAAAAATTAAATTGCTGTATAAGCCTATTTTTGAAGATTCACTTACAATAATAAAAAATACATTAGCGGATATTTATAATAATTAATTTTCATAGTCCATTTATCTTGAGAGGAATTTCAATTTTTATGTAGAAATTATTTTATATTAAAATATAAGATAATTATTTAAGGAGGACAATTGTTATGAAATTCAATCTTTCATCAAAAGCATTAAAAATATCTCCATCTATAACCTTAGAAATAACAGCAAAAGCAAAAGAAATGAAAAGCAAAGGAATTGACGTAATTGGTTTTGGTGCTGGAGAACCTGATTTTGATACACCTGATAATATTCAATATGCAGGAATAAAAGCAATAGAATCTGGTAATACAAGATATACCGCAACCTCTGGTATTTTAGAATTAAAAGAAGCTATATGCAAAAAATTAAAAAATGATAATAACTTAGAATATAAACCAAGTAATATTATTGTATCAAATGGAGCTAAGCACTCAATTTTTAATGCTCTATTTGCTATTCTTAATCCAGGCGATGAGGTAATCATGCCCATTCCTTATTGGGTAAGCTATCCTGAATTTGTAAAATTATCAGATGGAGTACCAGTTCCTGTCGAAACAAGAGAAGAAAATGATTTTAAATTTGATTTAAATGACCTAGAAAATGCCCTTACTCATAAAACAAAGGCCATTATTTTGAACAGTCCTAGTAATCCAACTGGTACAGCCTATAGTTATGAAGAACTTAAAAATATAGCTGAATGGGCAGTGAAAAATAAAATTTTTGTAATATCTGATGAAATATATGAAAAGCTTATATATGATGGTCATACACATATAAGCATAGCCTCATTTGGTGAAGATATAAAAAAACTAACAATTTTAGTTAATGGTATGTCAAAAGCTTATGCTATGACTGGCTGGAGAATCGGCTATACTGCTGCAGACGAAGAAATAGTTAAAATAATGACTAATGTACAGAGTCATACTACTTCTAATCCTTGTTCTATCTCACAGTATGCAAGCGTTGCAGGATTAACTGGAGATCAATCAGTTATTGAAGATATGAAAAAAGAATTCGTTAAAAGAAGAGATTATATGGTTGATAAAATTAATTCTATTAAAGGGCTATCATGTAGAAAACCCATCGGGGCTTTTTATGTAATGGCAAACATATCTAATCTAAAAGGAAGCACAATTAATGGAAAAACTATTAATACATCTCTTGATTTAGCTAATTTACTTCTCGAAGTAGCAAAAGTAGCAGTTGTCCCAGGATCGGCCTTCGGGGCTGATGATTTTATTAGGCTGTCATATGCAACCTCTATGAAGAATATTGAAGAAGGATTAAGAAGAATAGAAGATATTTTAAAATAACTGAAAAGAAAATAAAAATATTTGAATAGTTTTATTCTAATGTAAAAGATATGAACTTAGTTCATATCTTTTGCATTTTTAGCATATAAGTCATTACTATAACAAAATTAATGAGACATTTGAATCAAGCTGTTGTTAATTAATTATCAATTATTGCCAATATTCTGAATATTATGATAATATGATTATAGTCTTATAAGGAATTTTTAGTTTTATAAAAAATAATTGAAAGGAGGAAAGCAAGAGAATAGTTTCATCAAATAAAAAGGGGGATTTAACTTGGGTAATACAGGGAAGGTCCAGATTTTGATTGCCATGTTAATCTATATGGCAGTGGTTATCGGCATTGGTATACGTTACGCAAAGCGTGCTAGTGAGAGTAGCGAAAACTTTCTTATTGGGGGCAGATCACTAGGTCCATGGGTTACTGCTATGGGAGCTGAAGCTTCTGATATGAGTGGATGGCTCTTAATGGGACTTCCAGGGGTTGCATATTGGTTTGGTTTAAGTGATGCAGTATGGACTGCAATTGGACTTGGGGTAGGCACTTATTTAAATTGGTTATTTGTGGCTAAAAGGCTTCGTAGATACTCTACAATTGCAGGAGATGCAATAACAATTCCAGACTTTATTAGCAACAGATACAAAGAAGAAAAGAAAGTTATAGCAACAATAGCAGCACTTTTCATTTTGATATTTTTTACTGTTTATGCTGCAAGTTGTTTTGTTACCGTAGGTAAGCTATTTAGTACTTTATTTGGTTTAAAATATCAAGTTATGATGATTGCAGGTGCTCTATTCGTAATCGCTTATACATTTATTGGGGGCTTTTTAGCTGAAAGTGCATCTGATTTTATGCAAGGAGTTGTAATGTTTTTTGCTTTAGTCTTTGTGTTAGTAATGGGTATTTCTGTAGCTGGTGGTATTACAAATATAATTAAAAACGCAAACGAAATCCCAGGTTTTTTTAATTTCTTTGGAATTGCACAGCCTAAAATTGTTGATGGGGTTCAGCAAATTGAATCGGGTAAGCCTTTATTTGGTGCTGCAGGTAAATATGGATTTTTAACTATAATTTCAACACTTTCATGGGGATTAGGTTATTTTGGAATGCCTCAGGTTTTATTGAAATTTATGGCTATTAGAAAATCAGAAGAGCTTACTCTATCTAGAAGAATTGCAACTGTCTGGGTTGCTATTTCACTTACTGCTGCAGTAACAATAGGTATTATGGGCAGAATTCTATATCCTGATGCATTGTTAACTCAAAGCGCATCAGAAAGCATATTTATCTTAATGTCAACCAACTTCTTCATTCCTTTATTTGCAGGAATTGTTATGGCAGGAATACTTGCAGCAACTATTAGTTCATCAGATTCTTATTTACTAATAGCAGCTTCAGCATTTTCTAAAACAATTTATCAAGGGCTTATGAAAAAAGAGGCTACTGATAAAGCTATTTTGTACGTTACTAGAGTTACATTACTTGTAATATCTATTATAGCTATGATAATAGCTATAGATGAAAATAGTGTTATTTTCACAGTAGTTTCATTTGCATGGGCAGGTTTTGGAGCAACATTTGGACCTATTATGCTGTTTTCATTATTCTGGAAAAAAACAACAAGGGCTGGAGCTATTGCTGGAATGATATCAGGAGGAGTAATGGTATTTATATGGAAGCTAATCCTAAAACCTATGGGAGGAGTTTTTGGAATATATGAATTATTCCCAGCTTTTGTTACATCATGCATTGTTATTACTATAGTTTCTTCTTACTCTAAAAAGCCATCACAAGAAGTATTAGATGAATTTGAACTTGCAAAAACAACAGAACTTGCAATAACAAAATAGCACAGTTCTAATATTATTGTTTTTATATTTATAAAAGCCGTATCATCTTAAAATGATACGGCTTCTATCATAATGAATCAGCAATTTATTATTAGATATAAAAATCGTTTATGATTATAATAAGAAGTACTCATCATATATCTAAGATTTGCTTTTAAAAAACACAAAGCTTTGATATTATAAAGCTAGGGGTGAGAACATGGAGCTTATTAATACAATTATAGATACTATTAAGGCAGAGAATATTATGGATAATGATATTTTAAAAGCATGTAAGGTACATAATGTCTATAACTTAATTAAACTTATGAAGCACTCGAAAACAAGTACTATTATAATAATCGATAATGACATTCAAGAAAACAATAGAGAATTTATTCTTACTTCTGATGATATAGTTAATATTATTTATGAGGATATATCCGTAGAGAATTATTTAAAAAGAAAAGCTATTACAGAATATAAAAGTGTAAAAAAAGGTGACTCAATAGGTAAAGTAATAAATTTAGTTTGGGAAGGTTATGATAAAATAATACCTGTGTGTAGCGATAGTAGAATTGTAGGACTAATTCACCCTAAAGATATTATATATTTTTATAATAAATTGCTATCGAAAACACAAAATCTTTTTTATAAGATTTTAGATAATATTCACGATGCAATATGTGTAGTTAATAAAGAGTCAAATGTATTAATATGGAATAAAAGTGCAGAAAACTTATATAAAATTAATAAAGAAAAGATTTTTAACAGAAAGATACAAGAAATTTTTCCAAGTGCTTTACTGCCTAGAGTATTGGCAGATGGAAATTCTTATGAGAATATATTTAATAGTCCTAGGGAAGGATGTTATAATATTATTAGTGCAAAACCTTTAATAGATAGTGAAGGTATAATTGGTGCTGTAAGCTGTGATAAAGATGTTTCGGAATTAATTAAAATGTCCGAATTATTAAATAAGACTCAATCAAATCTAAAAGTTCTAGAAAACGAGGTTTCAAACCTTAATGAAAGTAGGTTCGCATTTTCTCAAATTATTAGTAATGATGAAGATTTCAATAAAATAATAGAATTCAGCAAAAGAATTTCTAAATCAACAATAAATGTATTGATAACAGGAGAAAGCGGTACAGGAAAAGAAGTTTTTGCACGAGCCATTCATATAGAAAGTGGACGCAAGGGCTATTTTGTTCCTATTAATTGTAGTGCTATACCTACCGAATTAATGGAAAGTGAGCTTTTTGGGTACAAAGGTGGAGCTTTCACAGGTTCTTCTAGAGAAGGAAGAACTGGTAAATTTGAATTGGCTCATAATGGAACAATCTTTCTTGATGAAATTGGAGATATGCCTATTAATATGCAACCTAAAATTTTAAGAGTAATAGAAGATGGCATAATAACTAGAGTAGGAAGTGAGAGCTCTATTAAAATCGATGTTAGAATTATTGCTGCAACAAATAAAAACTTAAGAAACTTAATGGACAATGGCTTGTTTAGAAAAGATTTGTATTATAGACTTAATTCAGTGTTAATAGAGCTTCCTCCATTGAGAAAAAGAAAAAAAGATATACCTTTGTTAATTGATAAGTTTATAAAGGATTTTTGTATTGCTTATGGTACAAATATTATTGAAATTCCATCAAAAGTCTTGAATATATTAGTGGAGCATGATTGGGAAGGAAATATTCGTGAACTTAAAAACTTAATTGAAAGAATCGTAATTCTATCAAAACATAATAAATTTGATATAAGATATTTACCTAATGATTTAATTAATTTAAGTCAAAATAATCCTTTGGTAATAACCAAAAACGACATTGATTTAAACCAAATTATGAATAATAAAGAAAAAGAAATAATATTAGAAGCGTTAAAAGATAATAATAATAATAAGCGCAAGACTGCTGAAGCTCTTAATATTCCGAGAAGTACCTTATATTTTAAAATGAATAAATATGACATAAATATATAAAACATATGTCAAATATCTGACAGCGTGTCAAGTATTTGGCATATGTTTTCTTTTTTTTGATAACCTGCTATTTATACATATAAACACTATTTTATTACAATATTTACAACAAGGATCTTCAAAATTATGTCAATTTTCTGACATCATAAATTTCAACTTAGCTAAAGCTCCCATAAGTACACATTTAATATAATCCAAAGTTGGTATGTTTATTGCTTTAATATATTTATATTGTAGTATCTCGAAAAGTAACTGAAAAAACCAATGGTAATATTAACAAAGGATATTGCTGGTAAAGAGTAGATAATTTAAGAGGTAAAATAATTTGAACCTTGAAAAACGCATATTGTAGTGATTGGATAACCTAAAAAAGG
>NZ_JAWRHZ010000003.1:2500-30304 GCF_040308045.1 Proteiniborus sp. | reverse complement strand
CGTTACTCACCCGTCCGCCACTAACTACTTTATTTTCCATCCGAAGACTTCTTTTAAAGTAATTCGTTCGACTTGCATGTGTTAAGCACGCCGCCAGCGTTCATCCTGAGCCAGGATCAAACTCTCAAATAAAAGTTCTTTGTCTCCTGTCACTCGTTATGACGTTGACTTTATTTTAAGCGCATCTCAAAATTTACATTTTGGATGTTTGTGTTTTCTTCTCACTGTTCAATTTTCAAAGACCATCATCAATTTCCCCCCGAAGGGTGTTAGTTCTTTGTGTCCATAGGAACATAGCTTGTATCTTTGTTGATGCTTTTGTTTAGCAACAACTTTTATATATTATCATTTTTGTTCTCGCTTGTCAATACTTTTTTCTTGACTAGCCATTCTTTTATCTTTTGTTTTTTCGCCAGCTTTGTTGGCGACTTTTACAGCTTATCATTTTATCATTTCTTTGTCAACAGTTTTTATTGACTTTTTTTAATCGTTTTTTACCTTATGTTTCCTTGTCACATAGTAGCGACTTTTTTAATATATCAGATTTTAAGTATTAAGTCAATAGGTATTTGCTAACCATTTTTTCCCTAAACCAAGTCATGTCCTGTTATAAGCTTAAGCTATATATAGATTTATATTGTTCCACAATAAGTATTTAATATGTATGGAATATAACACTTAATATTTTTTCTATCTTTTAATAGAGCTAGGGCTATGCCCCAGCTCTATTGGTTAGTTTACTTAACTAACATTTTACCTTTATTAAAAGCCTTAATGTTTACATCTACAAATCTTTCTTTAACCTCTTCCTTAATAACACTATCCCAATCTACCTCATTTATTCCCATTGCTTTGATTAGAGCTCCTAACATAATAATATTCATTGTTTTTATGTTCCCTAGTTTAGCTGCTTCTTCTGCAGCATCTAATCTTACTGTATGAACTTTACTTTCCAAGTCTTCAACAATTCCTTCTGGATATCCAACTTTTCCGGAAAGAACTGGTGCTGGAGGTATTGCATAATCGTTTACAACCATCTTTCCGTTTGGCTTAAGATATTCTATCCATCTCATAGCCTCCATTTTTTCAAAGGACACAATTATATCAGCCTGACCAATTCCAATTATAGGAGAATATACTTTTCCCCCATATCTGATTTGTGTAGTTACGCTACCTCCACGTTGAGCCATTCCATGTACTTCGGACATTTTTACATCATATCCAGCATCTATAAGGCCCTTGGATAATATCTTACTAGCAAGTATTATTCCTTGTCCCCCTACCCCTACAAACAAAATGTTTTTCACGTCAGACATACTACTCACCCGCCTTTACTATTGCTTTAAATGGACATATTTGCAAACATACATCACAGCCTACACACATAGACTCATCTATTATAGAACCTATATTAACATCAAATGATATTGCTGGACACCCAGCTTTTAGGCACATTTTGCATTTCCTGCACTTTTCTCGATCTACTACACATTTAACTCTCTCTTTTAATTTATACTCTTCTATTTCTTCTGCTGGTGATTTTTTTAGAACGCAAGGCATTTTTGTTATTATAACCATAGGCTCTTTTGTGTTAATAGCTTTATTAATTGCATCTTCTGTTTCTTTTAAATCTAGTGGGTTTACTACAGCTATATTTTTAACACCTATAGCTTCACATATTTTAACTATATCTATATGCTCAGTAGCTTCACCCGATAAGGTATATCCTGTTCCAGGATTATTTTGGTGTCCAGTCATTCCAGTTATTCTATTATCAAGTATAATAGTTGCTAAGTTACCTTTGTTGTAGATTACATTTATCAAGCCTGTAATACCTGAATGGAAAAATGTAGAGTCACCAATAACCCCAAATACCTTAGTATCCTTTTCATTTTTTTCAAATGCCTTAGTTAACCCATGTCCAGCACTAATACTAGCACCCATACATATACACGTATCCATGCTCTCTAATGGAGGTGCAGATCCCAATGTATAACAGCCAATATCTCCTGTAACAGCTATATTTTTCTTTTTACTTAATACATAGAATAATCCCCTATGAGGACATCCTGCGCACATAGTAGGAGGTCTTCCAACAACTTTTTCTGGACTTATATCTACTTTATTAGGTTTAATTCCTAATAATGATTCTGCAATTATGTCTGGGTTAAGTTCTCCAATTGCTGGGATAAGATCCTTACCTATTACATCTATACCCATACTTCTAATTTCATCTTCTAAATATGGCTCTAATTCTTCTATTACATAAAGTTTTTTAACTTGTTTAGCAAACTCTTTTATTTTCGCTTTTGGTAAAGGAAATGTAAAGCCTAATTTTAAAAATGATGCTTTATCTCCAAATACTTCTTTTGCATATTGATATGCTACACCAGAAGTTATAACTCCAATTTCTTTTCCATTCCATTCTATTTTATTTAGTTCAGATTTATTGCTTAATTCTTCTAATTTCGCTTGCCTTTCTTCTAATATCACTCTGCGTTTTCTCGCATTTGCAGGGGTTGCTACATATTTTACAATATCCTTTTTATATTCTTTAACACCAACTTCTTTTCTTTCTCCAATTTCCACTAAACCTTTTCCATGGCAAACTCTTGTAGTAAGTCTTAATAAAACTGGTGCATCGTACTCTTCGCTTATATCATAAGCTATTTTGACAAAATCCTTTGCCTCTTGGCTATCACTAGGCTCTAGCATAGGAATCTTTGCAAACTTTGCATAATATCTATTATCCTGTTCGTTTTGAGAGCTATGCATTCCAGGATCATCTGCTGATACAAATACACATCCACCATTAACCCCAGTATAAGAAAAAGTGAATAGTGGGTCTGCAGCTACATTGACTCCTACGTGCTTCATAGCCGCTATAGACCTTGCTCCTGCTATGGAAGCTCCAATAGTTACTTCAAGAGCAACTTTTTCATTTGGTGCCCATTCAGAATATATCTCTTTATACATCGATATATTTTCTAGTATTTCTGTACTTGGAGTTCCTGGATAGGCAGAAGCAACAGTTACCCCAGCTTCATATGCTCCAAGGGCTACTGCTTCGTTTCCTGTCAATAATCTTTTCATCTTAATACACCCCTTTATTTATAACTTTAAAATAGTAGCTTTGAATTAGTTCAAAACACTATTTACACTATCTAATTTAGAACTTCATATCTAAAATTCTTGCTAATTTAGTTCAGAAATTATACTACCCAATGCAATAGAGTAAAGTTTAGCTTCATGCGTGTCGGCTCTTGACACTAAAACTACTGGTGTCTTAGCCCCCATTATTATTCCTGCAGACTGACTATTAGCAAAGTATGTTAAGCTCTTTCCAATTCCATTACCAGTTTCAATGTTAGGAACTAGTAGAATATCTGCATCTCCTGCTACTTCACTATTATATCCTTTAATTTTTGCAGCTTCTTTAGAAACTGCTAAATCAAGTGCTAAAGGCCCGTCTATAATAACACCATATTCAAATAAACCATTAATATACATATTCTTCAATTCATTAGCATGAATGGTAGCAATCATCTTAGGATTTACCTTTTCTTTTGCTGCAATTGCTGCTACTTTTATTTTATCGTATCCAAGTGATTTACAAACTTTTACGGCATTTTTCACTATTTTCACTTTATCTTCTAAATCTGGTTCTAAGTTCATACCACCATCAGTTAAAAATACAAATTTGTGATATGTTGGTACTTCGTATATCATTACATGGCTAAGCAGGCTATCTGTTCTTAAACCGTATTCTTTATTTAACACTTCTTTCAATAATATAGATGTATCAATTAGTCCTTTCATTATGAAATCTGCCTTGCCACTACTTACATGTTTTACTGCTATTTCTGCGGCCTCAACTAAATCTTTAGTGTCTATCCTTTCATATGAATGTATGGAAATCCCCAGTTTTTCTGCTATTTTGTCTGTTTTTTCAATGTCTCCTATTAATACTGGCTCAATAATTCCACATGAAGCAGCTTCGTAAACGGCTCTTAGTACTTCCTCATCCTGACATGCAGCTACTGCTAACACTTTCTTTGCTTGTCCTTTAGCCTTTTCGATTATTTCTGTTAAGTATTTAAGCAAGATATTCCCCCCTCATAGATATGTAGTTTAATAAGGAAATCGTTTCCCAAGATAATTCTATCATAATAGCATATATTTGTTCAAAGTGTTTACAAAACCTTAAATGTTTTCTGGATAAAAAAAGAATATGACTTAAGCCATATTCTTGATCTTTTGTAGTTCTTTTTTACATGAAATAGTTATCTCATCTGTATCACACATTTCATAGGCAGTATTTATGTCTTTTTCTGCATTTTCAATATCATTGATTTGTAAATAAGCCATCCCTCTATTACATCTTATTTCATAATCCTTAGGCCTTAATTCTATTGCTCTTGTAAACTTATTAATAGCTTCATTACCTTCTCCTAAAAAAGCTAGACAAAGTCCAAGTTCATTTAAAGCATCTACCTGATCTGGCACAAAGTCAAGTACAGTTTCAAACTCTGCAATTGCCTCTTTATACATTCCTATCTGTCTATACCCAAGGCCAATCATAAAAAATAAATTCCACCAATCTACATACTTTTCTTTTAAAGGCAATAACTTCTCTAATCCTGCTCTTGGATTCCCAGATAATATTTTACTATATCCTTCTTCGTATATAATATCATCCTGAATTGCCTCTAAATTCTCTCTTATTTCATCTAGCATTTCATTATCTTTTCCTAGTTGAAGATATTTCTTCCACATTAAGCTTCCTTTTATATATTGTTGGCTATTCTTATAATGATATCCTAGCTTATAATAAGCTAAATCAAAATTTGGATTTTCATTAATAATTTCTTCAAAAATATTTGTAGAGCTATTTAAGAACATAGCTATCTTTTTATTATCATTATTGGAAAGGAGTCTTCTTGCTTTTTCTTCTAAGGCAAGTGCATAATTATATTTTCCCATTATATTTTTACTATTTAAATTATATAAAGCTCTAAGCCACACTAATCCATCTTCAAAGGAATTTTCATTAATTTTTTTTAAACCAATATATAATATATATTCTTCAACTTTCTCATCATAGTTATAAAGTATTTCTTTGTATTGCTCAAAGAACTTGAAATTAGGATCTGCTCCAATAAGGTATATCATTCCATTAATAATAGATGATACCTTTACTTCGTCTTTAGCAGTTCCTTCTTTAATTTCACTAATAAGCTCATCCACAATAAGAGGTAATGGCACTTCTGCTCCTATTCTATAATTATTTATATAGACTAATGAGTCAGGCTTTATTTCAATAAAAGAAATGTCTTCTGTCTTTCGAATAAAATATTCATCTAAGCTCTTCATAATTATTCACCTGTCCTTTTCTTCAATTGCTTCAATACAAGCTATTTATATAAATGTTGCATGAATGCTCTTTTTCTTCTGGTGCTTGTACTTAAAACATCAAACAAAATCCCTCGATATATCATTATAAAAGAGAACATTATTTGACCTATTACATAAAGTAAAATACCTTTTATTGAGAAGTTAAAGAAGAAGCCAGAGCTTATAGCCAAAACATCCTTTATTACATTGCCTGTAACAAGATAAAATAAACCAAGCATTATGATATTTGGAACAAACCATTCAATCCAGTTTTCTTTGACAAAGTTAAATGCGTAAGTTACAGTATCCCAAGCTGAATAATGTTTTTGATATATAGATTCTGGCAATGCATTCACTAATACTAAAACTAAAAAACTTATAATAAAACTAATAGTTCCTGCTAATGATAAATTAATTGAATAAATTAGAGGTGCAATAATCCTATCAAATAAAAAACTAGCAGCCCAGCCAATAAACAGAACTCCATATATCTTCCATAAATACACTGTAAATCCCTCTTTAAAGTCTTGTAAAGTAACTTTTCCATATCTTATAATCTGACTCAAAAGATATAGGTAGTTTGAAATCATAGCACTAGTTGCTATAAATGAAACTATTCCAGAAAAGAATCTAATAATAGGAATTCTAAAAATTACATTCATCACAATCATTAAGGCAATATTAAGTAAGGTATATACAAAACCTGTGAATACTATTATCCAATTACTCATAAACAACTTTAAAGTTTTCTTAAGTGTACTTTTATTTACTAAAAGCAAGTCTTTTAAAATACTCAACCTTATCACTCCCCATAAATAAATTCGTCAGTCACATCAAAACATTTACATTTTTCAAATACTTTTCTATCATGTTTATAAACAAATAATATAATAGTATCTGATAAGTTAATTTCATCAACTCTATTGTCTCGCTTTATAAGCTTAAGTATATCATAATTAAACCTTTCAATATATACTTCATTGATTATAATTTTTGCTGGTGTATCTATATATTCTGGCAAGTATTTAACTAGATTCTCCTGTTTTTTTAAGAATTCGTGTTTTTTATTTTTAGGTACATCCTCTTTCTTGCTTTCTATAAATTCAGGGATAGTAGGAGATTTTGAGTTATAAATAAAGTCAAACCTTATAATATTTCTAAACAATTCTGTGTATTCCCCAACACTATTATTATAAAATTCTAAAAGAATCCTATATAAATCAACTCTACTATGAGACTTGCCACTAAGATCCTCTCTTTCCCAATACATTGCAAAGCTCTCGAAAAAGTCAAAGGGCGTATCATAGAAATTATTTATTATATAGCTTACACTATTTCCGAAAAATAGCTCATTTGCATATTTCTCAACTAAATCTTCAATTCCTTTTAATTGAAGCATTTCGCCATATTTAATATAATTGCTTTCTAACACTTCATATGGAGGTTTATCTAAAAATTTATAGCCATATAACTCCTTTTTATACCTTAATTCAGAACCTTTTAGAAGTTTCAAAAATCCTAGCTGCAACTTTTCAGGTCTTAAAGCATAAATATCATTAAAAGATTTTTTGAAACTCCCAATATCTTCATAAGGCAGTCCAGCTATTAAATCTAAATGCTGGTGTATATTATTAAAGCTTTTAATCTTTTTCACTACTTTCATCAATTTCTCTGTATTAGTCTTTCTATCAATTGCTTCAAGAGTAATAGGATTGGTTGACTGTACTCCAATTTCAAACTGAAATAGACCTTCTGGAACATTTTCTAAAAAGTTCAAAACATCTTCATCTAATAAGTGTGCAGTTACCTCAAAATGAAAGTTTATATTTTTTACATTCTGCTCCATAATGAAGTTCATAATTTCAAGGGCATATTCTTTTTTTGCGTTAAAGGTTCTATCGACAAATTTAACTTGTTTTACTTCAGCATCTATCAGCTTTTTCAAATCTTCTTTCACTCTTTCAATTGAAAAAAATCTTACTCCTCTAATAGTAGATGAGAGACAGAACCTACAGTTAAAAGGACAACCTCTTGAGCTTTCAAAATATACTATTCTATTTTTAAAGTCACCTAGGTTGCTATCATAAGGTGAAGGTATTATATCTAAGTCTTGTATTAGTGGTCTTGGTTCATTAACATATACTTTTTTTTCGTCTTTAAAAATAAGCCCTTTTATACTTTTTAGATTCTTATTCTTATTTTTCAAACTCAATAATAGTTCTTTAAAAGTCTCTTCTCCCTCGCCATAGACTACAAAGTCTATAAAAGGATTGTTCATAATAAGAGTTTCTCCGTCAAAAGATACCTCAGGTCCACCTAATATAATCTTTATATTAGGATTAACTATTTTTAATACTTCTGATATTTGGAGTATACTCTCTATGTTCCAAATATAGCATGAAAAAGCTACTATATCTAAATTTTTCTTGAATATCTCTCCTACTATATAATCAATATTTTGATTTATTGTATACTCTTCAATTTCTATATCTGGAAAATCATCCTTCACAAAGCTTTTTAAATATCTTATAGAAAGTGAAGTATGAATAAACTTTGAATTTAAAGTAGTAATAAGTATTTTCATTTTTTACCTTCTTTCATATTATTAAATAACTGTTATCTTAATTAATTAAACATATGTAGAGATGTATAAGTAGTATATTTTCATCAGTATAGCTATCATAAATTTTAAATAAAACTCTATGCTTTTATTCAACTATAATTATACCAGAGAAAATGCAATAATAAAATTTTCTGCTAATTAATAAATCTCACTAAAAAATTTGTAAATAAATGAAGGTATTTATCTTTTTTTATAGAATAGTTATTTTATCAATTATATTAGTATGCACTAGAGGAGGGTGATTTAATAAAATGCAAGAATTCGAGAAAATATCAATTGCAGAAATTTCAAAAAAAGACATGTTGGTGATATTAGAAGCCCTTGAATATACAGGAAAAAACACTAATATCGATACATTTTTAAAGCTAAAGGATAATATCATAAGAGATTTAAGTGAACTAGCAGATACTAGCGAAGATGAATTCATAAACTATTTAAATAAAGACTTATAGTTTGAAAAGTGGTCAAATGGCCACTTTTCCTTTTTTCTAATTTGCTTTTATAAGGTTTTCCAAAATCTATAGATGCCAGATTTTGTTCTAATGAAGCTTACAATTTCGTCAGGATTACTTATTTTTCTAATTACCTGACATTTTTTTAGTAAAGTATGGAAGAATACATCTCCTTCTTTATATTGAAATATATCAGGCAATATGTATTTTTCTACTTGAAGACTTTCAACTGCTATTCTTCCTTTTCTCAATTTTACTAAAAAACTACATAGGTTCTTAATAAAATCTTCATCTTTTATTGATTTTTTTTCATAGTTTGTCTTTAATCCCTTAATTCCACCAAGAAAAAAGAAAGATCCTTCATGAGCCTTCTCTGGCTCTTCAAATATATCTAAAGAATGTTTTAGTGTATTAAATTCTAAGCATCCATCTATTCCATTTAAGGTATTTAACAGTTCAATACGCTTCCTTTCAAAATCAATATTGTAATTTTTCTTGTATATATCTGGTGAAAACATAAAATATCTATTGAAGTCCCTTATAAAATCTTTCTGTGAAAAGCAAACTATTTCTTCTTTTATTTGCTTAACAAGATTATCATAGTTAATATTGGGATTACCAATCAATGCAAATAGAAGTTTAGCAGTAGCTAAGCCTTCAAGAATTGAAGATGCTCTACCTGTAGTAAAAAGTATGTTCTTTAGCACTTCATTTCTACCTGCTGTCCAATCATCGTTAGCAAAAATTATAGGTACAATTCTTGAAAATACACTATCATCTTCAAACTCCCAGTAAGCATTTTCATCGTTATTTAATTTGCCTAATATACAATTATTTTCTCCGTGTCTATAATAATACCATAACTTTAATTCTTCAGCGAATCTCCCATAATCTATTGAAGAACCATAACTAGAGTCACAAGGAATTAATGACTTAATAGTTATAACCAAGATTTCTACTAGGTAGGTCCATTGATTTTTGTCATAGCATAGCATGTCTGATTGACGGTAGATACTTCTATATCTATGTACTTCTTCACTACAACCACAAACTATAAAATTTTCTATATTAGTTTCAATCATACTAACACTCCTCAGGTTAAGCTATATATAGTATAGCAGAAACTAGGTCAATAAAAAAGAAAAAGCTAGGCGAGCCCAGCTTTATTCATTAGTGCTTTTCTTGGATTTTCTAAGTATAAAGAATCCAATCACTACCAAAACTATAGGAAATATAGAATCTCTTATTAGTCTTATAGTAACTCTAATAGACTCAGAGTTAATGTTCATCTTATTGGTTAAATAAACTAGTTGATCGAGAAACTCATTTAATAGTACTAATCCACCTAAAATAACTAATCCCATCCCTAAATGTTTTCCGTTAATATTTTTAACATCTATTGGGAAAATTAGATCTTCCTCTATCTTTTCATCATTTTCTAGTTTCCTTCTCATATGGAAACAATCGAAAAAACTATAGAACCAAACAACAGTTGCAAAAAATATTAAAAAATCTGCAGAATAAAAAAAGTTTGCTAAGGCTATTATCCCAAAAAAAGCCAACATGAATTGAAGTCCTCTTTTCATTAAGCCTAAATACATATGTCCACCACCAGGAATAAAAGAAAAAACTGTAGACCAAAATGTACTGTATTTTTTTGTAGCTTTTCCATTATAGTAATTAGTTCTATTAATATTCTGGTTATTCCCATTACCTTGATATGATACATTCTTTATAATTGGTAAACCATTCTTTTTTGCACATTCAATACATACTATTCTACCATTATCATTTACTGCACACTCTTTACATATCTTTACTCCACACTCAGAGCAGATATAATTCGATTCTAAGTTCTTATGATATTCGCAATTCACGCTACATACCTCCTATATCTATTTATTGCTGTCATTGATATATAAATCTGATACATATCTTAAACTTTCTGTTAATTTTGTAATTGGATTTGTTACAACTTGATTGATTTCAAAGGCACTTCTAAATAAACCTCTTGCAAGGATCTTAGGATTATAGTTTGAAAAATTAAGCAATGTAATCATAATTCCTGCGGCAACAAAGCTTGCTCCTAAATTTCTTAAAACCTTAGTACTCCTCTTTTTAGAGTTTTCAAAGCTGCTAATTTTCATCATTATCTTATCTGCTAAATCATCTGGTGCATCTACATAGTGACTATCTAGAATACTAAAGGTAAAGCTCATATCCTCGTATTCTTGTTTGCATTTGCTACATCTTTCTAAATGCTTTTTTATATTATATTTTTCAATATCGCTAAGTCTGCTTTCAAAGTACTTATCAACTTTACTTAAAACTTCTTTGCATTCCACTTGTATCCACCCCTATCACTTAGCTTAGTTAATTCATCCTTTAATAATCTTCTAGCTCTATAAAGTCTTGTTTCAACCGTCCGTTCAGGAATATTAAGCGCTGTTGAGATGTCTTGATAAGACATACTGTTAAAATGATACATGATGATCACTGACTTATATTTATCAGGAAGCCCATATATTAATTCATGTACTTCTCTTTGACTTTCAGAACGAATAAATGCTTCCTCTGGCAACGGGTTATCATCTTTAATATCAATCTCAACAATTTCATCGTCACCATTTAATATACTAGTACTTAGGATTTTAACTTTATTGTTTTTTCTTTTCCAGTCAAGGCAGGTATTTATGGAAACCCTATATATCCATGTAGAAAGTTTGCTTTCAAATCTAAATCCACCTATCTCTTTATATATCTTTAGAAAAATTTCTTGTGATAAGTCCTGAGCTTCATCGTAATTATTGGTAAACTTATATGCCATTCCAAAAACTCTGTTTTTAAATAACTCAATTATTTCCTTAAAAACAGAACAGTTTCCAGCTTTAAGCTCACAAACTATACGTTCTTCATTCAATTATTCCACCCCGATTCTCAAGAAGCTAGTTTGTGTTAAAATTTATGTTTCCATTCTTACTTCTTATATAGAATTTAACATCACTATTGCCTATAAAACCATTTATGCTTTGGTCTGTAATACCTTCAGTTACTTTTAAACCAAGTCTATTCTTTATTTCTCCTAACTCTGCCATAATATTGAAACTACCTTTTTGGTTTGAAGGTATAGAAATGTCAATATTGCCAAACTCATTCTCTATTTCTACTCCTTTTTCAATCACTTCATGAGTTTTATATGATATATTCCCATTATTAGAGATTATTTTTATAAACTTATTTGCATTATCTACTTCAATATTTCCGAATTTATCATAAGTATAGAGATCTCCCTTAATATTTTCAACTTTGATGTCCCCATGCTCATTTTCGATATTTAAGTTACCTCCAATATCTTTAGCTTCTATCCTACCAAATTTGTTTAATATTTTGGTGTTGCTCTCCACATTTTTAACTAATACTTCTCCATGCTTAGAATCTACTTCAACACTTTCTCCAATACTATCTACAACTGTATTCCCAAAGGAATTCTTTAGTTTAATAGTTCCATTTATGTTCATCACTTCAATATTACCATGTTGGTTACTAATTTCCACGCTCTTTTTAATATTTTCTACAATTATATCACCAAACATATTCTCAATATTTGTTTTAATGTGTTCGGGAACACGAACATTATAGCTAACACTTATTTCACCGGCTCTATCCTTATCATATTTTGAACTGTCTAAGTCAGATAATACCCTGATACTGCTTCCATTCTCATCTATCTTTATGATGCTTTTTGATAATTCGTCTGCATAAGCCTTATCATTATACCTGATTCTAATCTCTGTTTCTATTTCTATATTTTCCCCTTGCCCATCTGTAATTTCTACATTTCCAAAGCTATTTAATAGCTGAAGTTCTCCTTTGTTTTT
Organism: Proteiniborus sp.; assembly: GCF_040308045.1. NCBI lineage: Bacteria > Bacillati > Bacillota > Clostridia > Eubacteriales > Proteiniborus > Proteiniborus sp. The sequence goes on along the minus strand of NZ_JAWRHZ010000003.1, from coordinate 17,957 downwards.
AGCATTAATACTAAAAGAATTTTTGTAAGTTGCTTCATCTTTATAACTTGATGTTATTTTAGATAAATCCTCTAAATCAATAGATTTCATGATTGAAAAAAAATTAAATCCCTTGCTAAAACTAAAGCTTGAATAAACAGATATTATTACTATTATTATTGATAACAGTATAACACTTAGGGGGTCTACATAAGTCCTAAATTCTTCAGACTTTCTAGATAGTATTATTTTAGTTATGATAATCTCTATTCCAAGCAATATGATTATACTTGGCCAAACAATAGAAAATATTGCCTTAAGGTCAATATCTATAAAGTTTCTCATTAGAAGTAAAATGCCCAGCGAAATGAGTGTAATAGCAAATGTAAAGACACCAATTTTCTTTTTCTGCATTTCTTAGTCCTCCTTAATTACTTACTCATAACTATAGACGAATACCAAATATTAATTCCTTCAAAAAAAATAGAAATATTCGTTATAGATTCAGACTTAAACAAATATTTCTATTATACTGTTAGATTTATAGTATCACTACATTTTTTGTGGTGCTTCTATTCCTAATAGTCCAAGACCAACTTTTATTGCTGTAGCAGCACTAAAGACAATTAATAGTCTTGCCTTCTGAAGTTCTTTATCCTCTACTATTATAGGGCACTCATGGTAAAACTTGTTAAATGCCTGTGCTATATCAACTATATGTCTTGCAATGAAGGATGGTTCATTTTTTTCCATAGCTGCTATAATAGTGCTTTGGAAAGAATATAAAAGCCGTATGACATTAATAGCCTCTTCATTTGTAATAAGTGAGTAATCTACATCTGCGGTAACATCATATTCAGCCTTGCTTAACACACTATTAGCTCTAGCATGAGTGTATTGTACATAAGGACCTGTTTCTCCTTCGAAAGAGAGAGTTCTCTCCCAAGAAAATGTATAGTCTTTGATACGGCTATTAAATAGTTCTTGAAATACTACTGCTCCAATGCCAACTTGTTTCGCTATTTCATCCTTGTTTTCTAGATTTGGATTTTTATCGTTTATTATTTCTTTCGTCTTGTCTACTGCATTTTTTAATACATCCTCTAAGAAAACAACTCTTCCTTTTCTTGTTGACATAGTTCCTTCTTCTAAGCTAACCATTCCAAATGGAACATGAACACAATCTTTTACCCAATTATATCCCATAAGTTCAACAACTTTGAACCACTGCTGGAAGTGTAAGTTTTGTTGAGACCCTACAACATAAATATTCTTATAGAAGTCATATGTTTCTTTTCTATAGATAGCTGCTGCAATATCTCTAGTTATATATAAAGTAGAGCCGTCACTTTTCTTAATCAGAGCAGGAGGCATCTTATAAGCTTCTAAGTCAACTATCTGAGCTCCTTCAGATTCTGTTAAAAGACCTTTAGCCTTTAATGTTTGAACAACTTTTGGCATTTTATCAGAATAAAAGCTTTCACCAGCATAAGAATCAAATTGGATATTCAACATGTTATATACTCTGCTAAATTCTTTCAAACTAACTTCTCTCATCCATTGCCATAATCCAACTGCTTCTTCATCTCCATTTTCAAGTTTACTAAACCACATTCTGGCTTCGTCTTCAAGACTAGAATCCTTCTCTGCTTCTTCATGAAACTTAATATACAATTTTAGCAATTCAGGAATAGGATTATTTTCAACTTCTTCTGTCTTTCCCCATGCCTTAAAAGCCACTATTAGTTTACCAAATTGAGTTCCATAGTCTCCTAGATGATTTATAGCTATAGCATTAAATCCTAAAAACTTATATATTTTATATAAAGATTGCCCAATAACAGTAGTTCTTATATGACCAATATGAAAAGGTTTAGCTATGTTAGGTGATGAAAATTCTACTATGACATTTCTATCATTACCAATATTAGCAGATCCGAATTCTTCTTTTCTGTTTATAACTTCTTCAAGTACAGTTTTTGCAAGTTGCTTTTTATCAATAAAGAAATTTACATACGGACCAACATTCTCAATTTTCTCGAATAAGGTATCTCCTTTTATACTTTCAGCTATCTCTTGAGCAATAATATTAGGTGATTTTCTAAGTTCCTTTGCTAATCTAAAACATGGCATTGCATAGTCACCAAGATCATAGTTTGGTGGTATTTCTAAAAGTTCCGTTATAGTATCTTCATTTAGGTTTTCGAAGTTTTTACTTACTAATTTCCCAATTTCATTTTTAAAATCAATCATGGCTTGCCTCCTCTATATTTCTTTATTATAATTTTAAATTATGATAGTCTTTCCTAAGTACCAGATACTTTTATATGTTCAGTATAACAAAGTGCTATCAATCTAACATTTTCGCAGTCTCGAAACACAAATTTGTTCACTCCCTACGGTCGTGCAAATTTGGTTCTCGTTACGTTTGACCTATCTGCAATCCTTTCGGAAAAGCATCCGAAACAATCGGGTTAGGTCATAAAAAAACCCCGTCTCTTAATGAAAGAGACGAGATTAATCCCGTGTTACCACTCTAATTGACATACAATAAAATATGCCCACTCTAGCCCTTTAACGCTGGGTATCGGCAATATCCTACTCATTTCAGATAGCTTCTCCGAGGCTCTCTTCAGATATACCTATGTGTCAGCTCCCACCAACCTGACTCGCTATGACATTTAGTATAACTTACTTTCCTCATCTTTGAATTTCTTATATATTGTTTTAAATCATAGCATATATTTTTCTTAAATTCAAGAGGTATACATTCATTTTATATAATTAAAAATATAATGTTCTATCATTTTCAGAATTACACATATTTAAAAGGATGAGCATGTATATCTTTAAGTATATTATTTATCTGGTATAAATTCACTACTGAAAATAAAATCTTTATCTAAGCTAATACCATTTATCTCTTTAACAGTCTCTCCCTCTACCTTAAATACTACCTTCTCATTTTCAGGGAAAAATGTTAATGTATTCACTATAGAATCTATAGCCATTCGAGTTAAGTCCTCATCCTTAGGCATGTTATCAATAAACTCTTTAGTCAAATCTAGATAGACTGTACCATCCTTCTTCTCAAGTGCAAGCACCTTTGTATTCTTAGGTACAGGTGATATAAAGCTATCCTTATCATAATTAAATAGTTTCTCTAACGCTAATTCTTCAATGGTCTTCTCTTTAAGGATCGGATCATCAGATTTGATTTCAAATCTCTCTCCAAAAATATATGGCATGTCTTTATGCTTCAAATATGCTACAAAGTCTAAATATTTTTCTTTGCTTGTAGTGTTACTATTATCTTGCTGTTCTACTTGATTGTTACTGTTATCAGCTGAAACAATATCAACATTTTCATTATTGCTTTCTTTATTTTTAGAACATCCTAACAAACTGAAAATTGAAATCGTTAAAACAAGGAAAAATACTAACCATCTCTTCATCCCTACACCTCCATATTATTTTATGTCATCAATATTATCTTCTTCTGTATATACTTTAATACAGTTTTTCTCGAGGAGGTCAGCTGTTATTCCATTTCCTTTTACTAATCTTTTCTTGAAAGTCCCGTCATATACTTGTCCTTTCCCACATGAAGGACTTCTTGCCTTTAATATTGCCCCTTTTGCTCCTATCAGTTTAGCGATTTTCAATGTCTCCTCTGCACCTTTTAAAAACTCTTTTGTAAAATCTTTTCCTTCTATATTCACTACTTTTTTGCTGCCATAATTATCTCCCACAATTTCACAAGGTAGTCTTGGTGTAGTCATTCCTCCAAGTTGCTCCGGGCAGACTAAAATGGCTTTTCCTTCATTTAGTAGTTTGACGATATGAGGTTCAAAATTGTTCCCGCCATCGTATCTACAATTTACACCTGCTAAACATGCACTTATTATATACATTTATTTCACCTCAACAACTGTTACTCCTGTACCACCTTCACCATAGTTACCTAGTCTGTGAGATTTAACATGCTTATGCTTCTTGAGAAGCTGAGTTATACCTTCTCTTAGTATACCTGTACCCTTTCCATGTATAATATAAACTGTTTTTAATCCAGCTATATAGACATCATCTAGGTATTTATCAACATCAAGCATTGCTTCCTCTAGATTCTTACCCCTTAAATCTAGCTCATTCTTTATATGAGTAGACTTTGATTTAATAATTGATTTCACAGTTGCTTTTTCCACTGTTTTTTCTTTTTTATCTGATCTTGCTAATGTAGAAATATGAACATTTATCTTCATTATTCCTGCTTGAATCAATACATTTCCAGATTCATCTGGTTCATTTAATACTATGCCTTCCTGATTTAGTCCCAATAAAGTTACTTTATCGCCAGGCTTTAAATTTTTTGGTGGCTTAGTATTCTTTTTCACTAGGATATTTTCTGTTATATCTCCTTCTATTGATTCAATTTTTTTCTTAAGTTTGTCCTTAGCTTCTTGTATTTTTTTATTTTTTTCTTTTTCTATTTCTACGGAAATATCTCTAATTTCATTTATAATGCTATCAGACTCTTCTTTTGCTTCTTTTAATATTTTTCTAGCTTCTCTCTTTGCATCTCTAATAATTTCATCTCGCATATTGTCGGTTTTTTCTTTTTTCTCAAGAAGCTCTTTTTTAAGTTTTTGGATTTCTTCTTTTAATTTCTCTGTCTCTTCTCTATTATGCTCACTTTCTCTTCTATCTTTTTCTATGCTTGCCAATACATCTTCGAACTCAACATTTTCTTTTGAAACAAGATTTCTTGCACTGTCAATAATAAAGTCGTTTAGCCCTAGTCTTTTAGATATTTCGAAAGCATTAGATTTACCTGGTACTCCAATTAAAAGTTTGTATGTTGGACTTAGGGTTTCAATATCAAATTCCATAGATGCATTTTTCACGCCCGGTGTTGTTAGAGCGTATATCTTTAACTCACTATAATGAGTTGTAGCAGCAGTTATTATATCTCTGCTATATAGATGGTCCAATATTGCCATTGCTAGCGCTGCCCCTTCAGTAGGATCTGTACCTGCACCTAACTCATCAAATAAAACTAAACTGTTGTTTTCCACATTATCTAGTATATCTACTATATTTGTCATATGAGATGAAAATGTACTTAAGCTTTGCTCTATACTCTGTTCATCTCCAATATCAGCAAATACATTTTTAAAAACGGCCATCTTTGTTCCATAGTCTACAGGAATTTGTAAACCTGATTGTGTCATAAGTGTGAAAAGTCCTAAGGTCTTTAATGTAACAGTCTTTCCACCTGTATTAGGTCCTGTGATCACCAAGGTGTTAAATTCATCTCCAATATAGATGTCTATAGGAACTACCTTGTCTACATTTAAGAGTGGATGACGTCCATTTTTTATCTTGATGTAGCCCTTATCATTTAGCTCTGGCTTCATTCCCTTCATAGTTAAGGATAATTTTGCTTTTGCAAAAATAAAATCAATTTGTGCTAATATTTTCTGATTAGCTCTTATCCTTTCACCGCTAGCTGCAACATACTGTGTAAGTTCAGCTAATATCCTTTCTATTTCGGCTTTTTCTTTTAGTTTCAATTCTTTTAATTCGTTATTTAGTTGAACTACTGCCATAGGTTCAACAAAAAGGGTGGCACCGCTAGAAGATTGGTCATGTATCAGACCCGGAAAACTACCCCTATATTCTTGCTTTACTGGCACAACAAATCTATCTTCTCTTATTGTTATGATTCCATCTTGAAGCATCTTTTTATTCGTCGATGAACTAATTATAGAATTAAGCTTATTTCTAACTGCATCATTCTTTGATTGAATTTGCTTCCTTATACTTCTTAAAAGAGAACTAGCATTATCAGATACTTCTTCTTCACTGATAATAGCATTGAATATTGCATCTTCTATGTCTTTATAAGTGTTTAATGAATTTGTTAATCCTTGTAAAATTGGATATTCTGAATCTTTATCACCCTTGTCTTGTCCTAAAAAACCCTTTATTCTTCTTGTTGCCCGTAATGTATCAGCAACCTTAAGCAAGCCTCCTGGAGAAAGGACTGAACCTATTTCAGCCCTTTTCACTTCAATCAATATGTCATGTATTCCTCCAAGGGGTGCATTTCCTCTTTTAATTAATATGCTTACTCCTTCATCAGTTTCATTTTGATAGTGCTTTACTTGGGCTAAATCTGTGCTAGGAGTTAGTTTCTCTGCAACCTCTTTTCCTAGACTAGACTCTGCTCTATCTATAAGCAATTGAACAATTTTTCCATATTCAAGTACTCTTAAAGTCTTTTCGTTCATTTTAACCTCCTATTAGGCAAAATAAATGCCTTGATCATAAAACTCCCCTAAAAAAGTGTCCTGTTGTATTGCCAGTTTTCTTTTTTAATTCACTAAGAATTTTTTGCATTTCATCCTTGTCAATTTTATCATTAATGTAATTATAATACAATTCTTGGATTAATTTAATATCATCTTTTTCTATAGTAAAATCTAATCGCATCATATCTATACCAGCAGAAAAAATCTTATTAATGTATTCGACAACCATTAGAGGCTGACTATTATAAATGATAGTTGAATTTCTCTTTCTTTTCATTTCAAATGTCATACCTTTTCTATCATACAATCCATATCCACTGGCAAGCTCACAAGTTCCACAATTTTTGTCATCTTTACATCCTTTGACTAATGACATTGGGCAGTGCTTTGTTGTCATAATAGGAAAATATCCATATCCAATAACCTCATACTCTACATTATTATTCTTACAAATATCTGTTATTTGACTTAACTTCAACTCAGGTGAGAGTGTTAAGCTGTTCACATTGTTTTCAGTCAATAACTTTACTGTAGAGCTATTAAATATATTAAGTCCTATGTCACAATGTATCTTCGTTTTATATCTACTTCCAACAAAGTTTAATGTACCAATATTTGATACACTTATTCCGTCTACATCATCAACTATTTTATCAAATATATTTTCTAGTTTTTTAAACTCTTCATTGGTAATAATTTTTTCTGTAGCTATATATATTTCCTTTTTGTATTTTTTTATTTCTTTTATTTGGTCTTCAATACTTCCATTATAACTTAAGTAAATTCTATCTAATTTGCTAATATCAAGTTGTTGAAATTGAAAGTTAGAGTCTACCTTTATACTTAGTTTTCTTTGTCTATCTACTTTGTTTTCAGGGTAGTTAAATGCTTTTATTATTTTGTCATTAAGTTTATTAGTAGAAATTTCTATTCTATTATTAAAGCTACTTCTAATCTTATTCAGTTCTTCAATTCCTTCTCTTCTCAAACTATTAAGAACACTAATAGGAACCATTGCTCCATCTTCTAAATCAACATCAATGCTTTCTAATAAGTATGGAGTGTCACCTAGCTTATTCATCTGCTTTATAATCTTTTCTTTATCTAAAGAAAGCTTTATCCCTCTCTCTACAATCTCATTGCTTATCACATTAACATAATGTTGATCCATCCATATTACTAGCTTCATTGGTTTTCCTATTTTTACTTCTACTGCCATGCTAATTAAAATCTTTTTTAGATTTTCTTTTTTTGTATAGGTTTCTCCAGCAGCTGCATTTAATATTGAATCAAAGGTTTTAAATACTTTGTCACCAACTTCTATACCACTAATACGCTTAATTTTGATAGTCATCCCACTAATGCCTATATCCACAACTTCATTGCCATCAAATATTTTATCGATTATCTGCCCATTTCCTTCTCCTCTTTTACTAATTATCTCAATACCGTCTCCTTTACCTAGATTATCCTCTAGTTTTATATGACAAAAACTTTTGTCTATCTTTACAACTTCCCCAATGTAAACGCCTCTATTATTTGGTTTGTCAAAAGATATGAAGTCTTTACCATAGTCACCCATTAGATATCCTTTTGTAAAACCTCTGTTGAACATTTGAGCCATGTCTCTAATATCTTTCTTAGTAAGCTTATCGTTGTGTTTACCAAGGATTCTATTTATTTCTTTTCTATAACTGCTTACTATAGTAGCTACATACTCTGGTTTTTTCATCCTTCCTTCAATCTTTAATGAAGTTATTCCAGAATCTATTATTTCATTTAAATATTCTATTGTGTTTAAATCTTTCGGACTTAGAATATATTTTTCTTCAAATTTGGGACTGATTGCCTTATTTGTTTTCACATCAACTATTGAATAGGCCATTCTACAAGGTTGGGCGCATCTTCCTCTATTTCCACTTCTGCCTCCAATCATACTACTCATTAAGCATTGGCCTGAATAACATACGCACAATGCTCCATGTATAAAAGCTTCAAGCTCAGCATTTGTATTTTCTTTTATGTATCTTATTTCGTCAATGGATAGCTCTCTTGCAAGAACTACTCTCTTAAAGCCTAACTCTTCTAAAAATTTAACCCCCATATAATTATTTATTGACATTTGTGTACTTCCATGGATTTCAAAATCTGGCAATAGCCCTCTGACTATTCTAGCAAGACCTAAATCCTGTACTATTAGTGCATCAACATCAATGTTGTATAAAAAGACTAAATAGTCAATTACTTCATCTAGTTCATTATCATCAAGAAGAATGTTAACTGTTACATAGACCTTAACATTTCTTAAATGTGCATATTCTACTGCATTTTTCAAATCCTCATCACTAAAATTAGAAGCATATTGTCTTGCATTAAACAACTTGCCCCCTAAATATACTGCATCTGCACCATTTTCTACTGCCGCATATAAAGCATCTATGCTTCCAACTGGTGCTAATATTTCTATGCTGTTTCCCACAAAATCATCTCCTATAAAAAACATAGTAACCTTCGAATAAATTCGATACTACTTAAATCAAATAAAGAACAGGTAAAAAATAAAGAGTAGAATTCTACTCTTATTGGTCTATCTACTATTATACGGTTGATAGTTTTTTAGTTCAATAATATTTTATCTAATCAAATTACTATTATACATTAATCCATACCTAACATTTTCAAAGCTTCCCTTAATTCTTTTCTAAGTTGAACCATTTCAACCTGATCTTCAAAAAGCTTATTTTGTAAATCGTCTATAGTCTTATTCGCCTTCTCTAATTCATCATTCTTAAGCTTTAAATCTTGCTCTTGTTGTCTAAGAATTTTATTTAAGTTCTCTATTTCTCTTTTAGATTGTAACAATTCATCCTTATAACTATTGCAGTCACTTTTCAACGCTTGTAATTTATTATTACTTTCATCTAAATCGTTTTTAACTTGGTCAAAATTCTTTAATGGCTCAACTACTTTTTCTTTTAGTTCATTAAGCTCATTGCAAGTCTTAGAATATTTATCCGCAATATTAAATGCAGCTAATACCGCAGCCATAGATTGGCTTAGTTTGTTGTTTTTATTAATAATTTCTTTCATATCGTTGTCTACAATATTCGCTATATTCATTATGTATTCTTCGGATTCATTACCTAATACAGAGAATTCTTGACCATTTATTTTAACTATAACTCTTTCTTTATTCGTCATAGCTACACTCTCCTTTAAAAACATCGCTTATTGTATTATTCTTTGTATTCATGTGATTTCCTTCTATTTTTTAAAAAAGAATTAAAATATTTATATTAAAATAAGTTTATAGTTCTAGTATATCAAAAATAATATTTTACTCTATGTATTGTAATAATTGTTCTGGAACGAAATAAGCACCTAATTCATGTTTAGGTGCGTTTACATTGTACTATCATTTAATTATAATAAACTAATTTAAATTGTTTCTCAATAAATTAATCTGTGTGGTAGTTAATATAGAATTATTTAGCCTAAGTGGTTCGTTTTTGATTATTTCATTTGCTTTTTCTAGTATATGAGAATCAACATCTACATATTTATATTCATTAACATTAATAGTTCCATCATTATTTAGTGTGGTTGCAATAAATCTATATTTATTCAATCCAGAACATAAAGCAGTATCTACTAGTAATTCCTTACTACCAAAAGAGGATACCTTAACAGATTTCAAACAATCAGAAATTCTAGTCTCATAATCTAATAAAGTAATTATTATACTAAAGTTGTCTGCATCCAATTTGTTCACTAAATACTTTTTCATTAATATATCCTCCTTTCAATATTTGTTTTGATGTTAACACATTATATAATATTTATCGATCAATTTCAATCCTTCTATTATTAAATCTCTTGCTACACTCATTTCAGTAATCACTTGAACATCTATTGAATTTTGTGACCAGTGAGAATACGGGTGCCTAATCCTATTATAAAAATTATATAAATCATTTAAGAAATCTATTTGTTTTTTGTCTAATCCATTGCTTGATGAATTATAATAATACCTTCCAGTTGATTCATCTTTGCTAAAATAAGAAAAATTATTATGTCCCTTATTATTTTCAGTATTTTTACCTAATTTGTCATGTAATATTCTATGTAAATAATAATCCATTGCTCTAAAAATTGGTGTGAGTAAACAAGTATAGTCAGGCATATAGCCAACTAGCATTGTATTAAAAACAGCTGAAAGCAAATTATTATAATGCTTAGTATCTGAAAATCTCTCAGGGAAATTAGGTAATAGGTTTTTAAACTCATTTTCAACCTCTATTTCATCTATTGTTAAAGCATGATACGTATTTAGAGTTTCAATAACTGAGTTATCATTTGGTAATTTTTCTATAGCATAAGAAATAAGCTTTTGAAATAAAACACTTTGTTTCCCTTGAACAAATGATTTGTTCCCTCTATAACAATTAACAATTAAGCTATCGTTATTAAATTTTACTTCAATTCTTTTTAAATATTCCTTAACATCAATAATTTCTGTTTCTATTTTATTATTACTATCAAATTCCTCGTTATCAAAAGATATTTCATTTATTATGTTTACCCAATCATTTACATTAAATCCAATAAAATATATAGAACCATCATTATATGTTTTATAGCCATGGGATAAAAGTGATCTTTTAGCTAATTCATCAGCCCGTTCATTATACAGTATTCCACTATGAGCTTTAACGTGTCTAAATTTAATTTTTATCAATTTAGACTTTTCATCATAAAATTTACTGTATTCCTTTGTTAATTTTTTATTTGCCTTCCACTCTTTAGTAGCCCATTTTTCAATTCCTTCATAATCATAAAAAATCATAATTTCATTTTTGTCATTAGCAATAGCCCATAGTATCGATTGCTTAACCCCCTCAATTTCACCTGCGACGTTACGTGAATCCATATATTCCGTATTAACAAATGCTTTAAACAAGCTAATTTCTGATTCTTTGGTAATCAATATCGCACCAAATCCATACTTTTCCTTTCCATCAACATCAGGCGAATAACTTCCATCAACAAAAGCAATTACTTGTTCAGTCCCAAGACTATAAATTTCCTTTAATATTTCACTGTTTACATTCTCTGTATTATCACTCTTATTAGTACAATCTTCCGATTTTAACATCATAAATTTTTCGGCATCTTGTAAAGTCCCGAATGCTTTATACTTTGCCCCTGAGAAACCTTTAACTTGTTCTTCGGCTTGACCCCATGTTTGATAAATCCCGGGTGTTCTACCAGCCCTGACTGCATAAAATTTTTTCTTTCCCATTAATCATTTACCCCCTTTTAAATAATAACCACAGCAAGTTAAAAAACCACAATGATTATAAAATTTAATTTCATAAATTTATTTCACAAGATTTCCTCAAACCTATTAAAAGCAATTCATTGCACAGGAGCTAATTTTTCTTCATTATTTCCTCCATCAACATCTCATAGCTATCTACTGCATGATACTTTACTTCTCCGTTGCTAATTTTTTTGAAATGTTCTTTTGCACAGTGAATTTTGGCTTTTTCTATACCTCTGGTGTCAAATTCAAGAGAGTCTAGTTTGCCTTTGGTTTCTGCTACAAAGTAAATATGCTTCATCTTACCTTCGTTGAAAACTATAGCCCAGTCTGGATTATACTTGCCTACTGGTGTTGGTATATAAAAATCTCTAGGTAATTTTGCATATACTTTTACCTCTGGTCTTATATCCATTTCTTCGGCAAATTCTTTCTCTTTGTTAGAGTCAAATTTTAAGTAATCATAAATATGTTTTTTTGTTTCTATAGTATCCTTCCCTAATATTCCCTTTAGTTTGTTTTCTGTAAATATATTTGAGTCAAAAACTTGGTCTGTAGTATTGTAAGTAATATGTTCTATTATCATGGTTGCTTTTTGTTCGTTAATTATCTTAGAGGATTTTAAAATAAATTCCTCAGGGTTCTTTTGAAACAAATAAAAAGTATTAGGCTTTATTCCCTGTAATATACTTACAATTGCACTTCTAGTTAGTTTTGTTTCGTCAACTAGCTTTCCTATTAAATCATATCTAATAGACTGTGATGCCTTTGCATAAATCTTATCCCTTTCAGCTTCTTTAACTATAAATGCTTCTCCACGTTCTAATTCCTCTTTAGATTTTATATCTACCATTTCTCCAGTTCGAACTTCATAAGTTAAATTAGATACCTTCAAGTCCTTGTCTAATGCAATTATAGAATTTTTTATTAATTCATCTGTATGGAAATCTACATAATAAGCAGTTTTAATATTTATTTTACTCCATAGTTTTTTAAACTCTTCCTTATAATAGTTTTCATTCACCTTCATAGCTTTAATATTTTGTTCTCTACCATCTTGAACTAGATTAGTCTTGCCTTCTGTAAATATAGTAGATACTAATTGAATTAAGCCTTCTTTAAATTCATTAAATTCTTCTGGTAATTGTACTGACTTTTGCTCAAGACTATCAAAATATTTGTCCGTTAAATCATCCTCTTCATCTATATATCCATTTGCAATAAAGGAATAATGTAGCTTTTTACCTAGCTTTTCATCTATTAACAGCTCTTTGCCTACTTTATTCTTGATAATTTTATTGATAAAGAACTCTTTAGTAGCCTTTCTTGGTCTATCTGATAATGAGCTTGCTATATCATTTTGCAAATCCTTAGCAAAGCTTTCATAGGATTCACTAGCTACAACTGTTAGAACATTCACCTCATGAACATCGGATTCTAAAACTTCTTTGTCCATTCTATCTCCATATTTATCCACACATAGCCTCAGTCCTCTACCTACTTCCTGCCTTTTACCTACAACAGAATCACTATGCTTTAGTGTACATATTTGAAATACATTAGGGTTGTCCCAACCTTCTCTAAGAGCCGAGTGAGAAAAAATAAATCTAATAGGCTCTTCAAAGCTTAATAACCTTTCCTTGTTTTTCATTATCTTGTCAAATGCAGATTCATCATCTGATTCTTTTTCTTTCCCCTTTACTTTAGGGTCTACCATTCTATTGTTTTTATCTATAGAAAAATATCCATCATGGGTGGATTTAACATCTATTTTCTTTAAATATTCAATATATGGGTCATCCATAATAGTAATATATTCGTTTAAGATACCTAAATATTCTTCTTCAAATATCTGCCCATACTCTCCATTTAATTGATTACCTTCTTTGTCATATTGCCTATATTTAGCTACTTCATCTATGAAAAATAAGGACAATACTTTAATTCCTTGATCAAACAACTCTCTTTCCTTTTCAAAATGGGATTTAATAGTTTCTCTAATTTGTATCCTTCTCATATTTATTTCACTAATATCGCCTTGTACATCTCCTGCTTTCAATGTGACACCATTAGTAAAATGAATAGTATTATTGTATCCATTTATCTCTGCTACTCTGTATCCTTTATACTGCTCTAAATAATTAGAGTTGGCGTACAGATCAAAGTCTTCCTCTACATATTTAACTTCCTTCTTGATACCTGTTGCTCTTTTTACCTCAAACTCTATTCTAGCCAATGGATAGCCTTTTTTACTTAAATCAATTCCTTCAAAGTAGATATATTCATTAGTTCCTGTAGAGCCTTTAACTGTTACACCCTTAACCTTTATTTTTTTAACAAGTTTATCATTATATGCATCAAGGGCATCTAATCTATATATCTTGTTGTATTCTTCTCTATGGGTTGCAGAGTATCTTAGAGTAAATAATGGATTAAATGCTTTTAAGGCTTCTTTTGTAGTCTTCCCCTCTACAGATTGGGGTTCATCTATTATCATTATAGGGTTAGTCCTTGCTAATACATCTATAGGTCGTCTTGTATTGAACTCATCTAGCTCCATATAGATTCTTCGAGCATCCTTACCTCTTGCATTAAATGCTTGAGAATTTATTATCATTACATTGATACCTGCATCAGAGGCAAAGGTCTCCAATTTGTTTAGATGTCTAGAGTTATATATAAAATATCTAATTTTAGTTCCATAAAGGTTCATAAAATGGTCTTCTGTCATTTGAAAGGATTTGTAAACTCCTTCTCTAATAGCTATAGAGGGAACTACTACAATATATTTGCTCCAACCATAATGATTAAATAGCTCGTACATTGTTCTTATATAGGTGTAGGTCTTTCCAGTACCTGTTTCCATTTCTATAGTTAGATTATATTCACCTTCTAAGGCTCTAGATTGTATGATTCTATTGTTCTTTTGCACGCTTCTAATATTGTTAAAAATCTCTGCATTACTTAACGCTATTTTTCTGTTTTTAAAGCCTACTTCCTCATCAAAGGCTGTTATTTGTCCTGGTAAAGCACCTTTAGATCTTCCTTTATCTAAAATATACTTTGAAGTTTCGTTTAGCTGTCCTTTAAAACAATCAACAACAGATTGCACTGCCTCTATTTGAAATTGTTGCTCTTTAAATTTAATCTTCATTTTTTCACCACCTATAAAACCTTAATTTCAGTATTTGGTGACAGACTCTTAAATATTTCTTCTAGGTTTATCCTTGATGGACAATCTTTAAAGGAATTATCCCTGAATATTGCCTTGAGTGGCTTTTCTTTGGCTATTTCTCTTATCAATGTTTCATCAATATTTTTATCAAAGCAAGCTATAAGAGCATCCTCATCTACAAAGTGGACTTCTTTTCCGTTGATTATTTTTGTTTCCATAGGAAGGGATAGTTCAAGACCTGATTCTAATATTACTTGTGAAAGTAAGTCTAAACCTGTCCTATCTTCTTTTATATTCTCTGTTAAATCATGTAAATTCATTTGAGTTAGCTCATTTGGCAGATAATATACATCCTTCATATTTGAAGAATCTACTTTAAATACTCTAAATCCATAGTCTAAACTTAAATTAGTTTCTTCTTTAATCTTTTTAGCTGCTCTACGAATACGTTCCTTGCCTATTTCAGCTATAGTCTTATATCCTGCCTTATATGCTTCAGATTTCTCATCAGTTTCTTCAGGCAACTGTACCATAATGTATTTTCTATTGCCACTGTCTTCAGCATTAAGTTGCATTACTGCATGGGCGGTGGTGGCGGAGCCTGAGAAGAAGTCGAGGATGATGTCGTTACCGTTCATTTTTATTAGGTTAATCAAATACTTTATT
>NZ_JAWRHZ010000002.1:0-3314 GCF_040308045.1 Proteiniborus sp. | reverse complement strand
AAAAGATGTAAATCTTCTTTTGATGATTGTGCTTCCGCTGACATTTATTGTGAGTCCTTATAGCCACTCATTTATGGTAATAGTCATTTTAGTTTGGATTAACAATAACGATTTAAAACTCAGAGATTTTTTATATCTTAGTGTAGTTGATTTCTTCCTTTGCCCACGAACTGCTCCCCATTTTCGCCGTAAATTGCTCTCTTAATTTGCTGCGGCAACTCGGAAAGGATGCCATGGCTTCCGCCATGGCATGATCTACGGTAGTTCTCCAGCAATAACAGTTCGAACCATGTAATCATCAATAAGCTTCTTGGCACGCTGTGCCGCAAACATCAGTGCATGGGTTGCTACCTTGTTGATGGCTCTTGCTGAGCCGGCAGAATATCGATGTATTTCATCAATGGCCTTTTCGGTAAATATCTCCGATGTACCTTGCGCATATTTAAGATGTGCGGCTATGTATTCTTCTGTCTGGGATCTGTCGTATTGAGGGATTTCGCACTTGATATCAATGCGCTGACGAATAGCGGCATAACGCTGGAGTTTCAGCTTATCCCATAATTCATTCTGGCCAACAAGGAT
Organism: Proteiniborus sp.; assembly: GCF_040308045.1. Lineage (NCBI taxonomy): Bacteria > Bacillati > Bacillota > Clostridia > Eubacteriales > Proteiniborus > Proteiniborus sp. The sequence goes on along the minus strand of NZ_JAWRHZ010000002.1, from coordinate 2,732 downwards.
GAGCGCCATAGGATTTAGAGAGTCCATTTTGTAGTTCATCAGGAAGCGTATTTCCTCAAGAGTCTCCTTGTCCAGCAAATGAGCTTCATCAACGATTGTAACGACATTTTTCCCTTGAACGCCTCGTATGATTTCAAGTTGTTGGTGCAGCTGGCGTTTGGAATCGCCGCGGTAAAACTTTGCTTCTACCCCCAGTTGATCCAGCAAACCTTTGTAGAACCACCTGGGTGTCAATTTCGAATCAGACAGATAGAGTACTTGGTATTTATCGCTGGACAACATAGATGCAAACTTCCTTATGGCGGTGGATTTGCCGCAGCCAACATCCGCTGTGACCAATGCAAACAATCGTTTTTCTGCTGCAAACTCAAGTCGGCTTAGGGTTTCATCTAACATAGGCGACAGATACAGTCCATCCACTGAAATACTATTGATAAAGGGTGTCTGCTTCATCTCGAAAAATGCTTCATACATGGTCAGACACCTCACGGTTCTTTCTGAATACAACAGCAACATCTTGGCGGGTGCGGCCGGATATATTGGCTTTGTTTAATCCGTCAAGGAATCTCGAACTCTCAGGCTTAAGCGGAGTCATGCGTTGAGGAAGTCCTGACCTGGTACCGCAGTGTTCCCCAACCACTTGTTCCTTAGCCATGAAGGGGACAAAATCCGGATGGTGGATTTCGATTTCATTAGCCCAAGACGGATCATAGTGAGCTTCAACTTTTCTGCCGATGAGCTGCAATCCGATTTCATACCGTTTACCTTCAAAGCTGATGCAACCGGTTTTATCTACAGTACGTTCCTCGCTGTGGAGGAAGGCTTCTGTAAGAGTCCGCATATCAATAAACTTGAGAGAGCGTTTATCTGTCTTAAACGCAACCTCGGGAGTTATGCCGCCAAGCCCATGATGGGGTGTTTTGTGATAATGGTCATCAATCCAGAGCTTTAATAATCTGTTGAGTTCATCCAGTGTTTTTACATCCGTTAAAGCTACTTCTGAAAGAAAGGAATCGATTCTCCTGTTAAAGGCCTCAATTTTACCCTTTCCTTCAGGATGATAGGGCTTAGCAAACAAAAGCTTTATCCCTAACTGGGTGCAAGCTTTCCCAAGCCAGCTTGATCGGTATTGCTTGCCGTTATCTACATAGATGGCATCCGGCTTGCCATATTGCATAATGGCAGTTCGTAAAGTATCTTCAATGATTGCAATCTGCTGATGCTCATAGAATTTTGCAGCCACAATGAATCGGGTGGCATCATCGATAAATGCGGACAGATACACCTGCTTTTTTGCACCATTCTTTCCAATGGATAGATATGGCCCATATTTGATATCTCCTTGGAAAAGCATGCAACGCTGTGACTTTTGAAACCGTCTTGCTGATACACCTTTTTGTGTATAGATCTTCATCTGGTGGGAACCAAAGCCCCGTTTTTGAAGGTGCCGCTGAAGTGTGCTTCGGCTGACACTGCCTTGGGGCACAATGTTTTCAAGTTCCATAATCCGGATGATATCATTGACAGATCTGCTAGGGCATTCTCTCCTAAGCTCTATGGCAGTATCGACAATCTCTTGAAAATTCTCTGGAAGCAAGCTGTGCTCCTTGGAGGCAATCTGCTTGGGTTTAAGTCCATCAAAACCATCCTTTAAATATGCATCATAATATCTGGAGATGGTTCGGTAGGATATTTCGTGTTGTGCCGCCAGCTTCTTCTTGAGCTCAACAATACTTTTGGGATCAAGATTTTCGTCTAATAGCGGCATAATAATCATCATCCTGGCAGCCGCTTGACCTTGTGCATCTTGTGTTTTCATAAAGTATCCGCTCCTTTCATTTCTTTCTATGAAGAGCATAATACTTTATGGCCATGGACAAAATGCAAACTGGGTGTGTATCGGTAATTCCCTGTTGATCATTGCCTTGTTGACAAAGCGTAACCAGCCGGGTTCGTGTTTTCGTATAAAATCGAGTAAAGAATCCTGCTTGAAAAGAGGATAATTAACGCCATAATGCCGGGACCATAAGGCATGCAATGTTCCCTCAATATGATCCTTAAGGTTTTGAAACTCAGCACGCCATCGCTTCAGTGTACTTTCATCGGCATTAGGATTTTCTTTAGATCTGTCAATCTCAGCTTGAATAGCATCAGCTTCATAATGCTTGTACGGCTGCATGCAGTCCGGCAACTCGGTATGAAGCTTGCCGCAGGTTTTACAATGCAATCGTCGTAATCGATATGTCTTTACAACAATATCATCAGTAGTACATATTAGCTTGCGATACTTGGTATCTCTGACCTTTAGCTCACCGGAGCATATAGGACAGATCAATGGCTCTTTACTCTTTATGAAAAATATTTAATTTCTCATTGAAAAATGTTTCGTAATGTGTTACTATAACCATGTTTTATGGGGCACCGCATTACGGACAACTACCTTGCTGGGGAGAGTTCGCAATGTGGTGCTTTCTATTTCACCTCAATACCAGTTGATGGAATTATCCTCACTAGTATTCTAACGAACTATCTGCGGCAAAACAAGGGAGCAAAACTCGCCGCTCCCGGACATTGTCACTGAGCAACTAGCAGCCAATTTAGCTTAGCAGAAACACTAAAGTAATATTGAAAGAAAATGAGTTGAAGGATAGCAAATGGATTTCAAAATATGTTAACCCAAAACAATATGAATTGTTTGCTAGCTACTCATTTCTGAAAGAAATTATCTTGTA
>NZ_JAWRHZ010000001.1:0-37068 GCF_040308045.1 Proteiniborus sp. | reverse complement strand
ACCAACATGAGATTAAGACACTAGGCGAAGATAAGGACATATTAAATGAAAAGCAAAACAAAACCTTATTTAGACAGAAAAAGATTAAAAGCTTAATAGACCAATATAGCTATTTTGAAGGAATAGAAAGTGAAGAAATAGAACAGCTTGTAGTCTATTTTAATATTATGGAACAGAAAAAGCAGGACTTAGAGCAAATATATAATAAGCTAGCAAGCAAAACAGGAGATAAAGTAGATTTTAATTATCAAAATATTAATGAAAGGCTTTATAGATATGAAGAACTAGAGGATGAGAAAAACAAACTACTATATGATAACCAGAATAATAGTATAATATTTTTAAATACCAGAATGGATGAAAAACAAAGAAGCATCAAAAAAATGAGCTTAATAAAAGTTCTTTCTGCTTTTGGAACTCTATTATGCTTAATTCTTGGTTTTATTGTATCTAAATCCATGTATTTTATTTCAGCTCTTCCTCTAGTATTTCTAATTTACTCATTCTTTTCATCAAGAGAATTAAAAAAATATATTAATGAATTGAAAGTACAAATATCAGATATTGATGAAAAGGAAAGGCAAAGAAAAATAAGAATCGATGAAATAGAAAAAGATATGATAGATATACTTGCTTCATATAACTGTAGCTCAAAGGCTGAATTAAGAAAATTAGCTAATGATATAGCACAGAAAAATTATGCTGCAAATGAGGTAATGGAACTTAAGAACAAGAAAAACGGTCTAATTGAAGAAATACAGATGTTAGAGGATAATATTAGAAGATACCTTATTCTAATAAAGGAAGACCTTGTTTCTATGGAGAATATCAGAAAGCTAAAAGGTGAGTACTCTAAGTATTTAGGACAAAGGAAGCAAGCAATAGAAATAGAAATTGAGATAAATGGTTTAACTAAAGAAATTAATGATGTTGAGTTAAAACAAAAAGATATAAAAAATAATATTAAAAATCTTTTCGAAAAAAACGAAGTAAACAGTATTGACGCTTTCAAAGAAGGGTTAGAAAGAAAGAAGAATTATGAAAGGTCTCTACAGCTATTAGAAAGCAAAAAGAGTTTGCTCAATAATATACTTGGAGAAAACAATATAGATTTTTTAAAGAAAAAATCTCAAGACTTTGCTGAAACAATAGGACAAGATATAAAAGCGCTAGATAAAGAAGAACTAATAGCTAATTTAAAGGAAATAAATGATATAATATTAGAAACAAAAAATGAACTTACCAGATTTGAGGAAAAAGTTAGAATTCTAAGTTCTTCAACTGTAGAGTTAGTACAAATAGAAGAGGAATTGATAAGAAAAAATAGCATTAAAGATGAATTTGAGAAAGCTTTGTCATCTTTAGAACTTGCTAAAAAAACTATTGATAAAATATCTAGGAATATCCAAAGAGATTTTGCTCCTAGGCTTAATAACGAAGTAGGGAAAATAATAAATAAAGTAACCGTTGGCAAATATAGCGAGGTAAAGATAACTGAGAGTCTAGATATAAAAGTTGTGGAGCCTAGTAATAATAAAATAGTTGATGTTGAAAAACTAAGTGGAGGAACTATAGACCAGTTATATTTTGCAATGAGATTTGGAATTATTGATATAATAAAGGAGGAGAATAATCTACCACTTATATTAGATGATTGCTTTGTGCAATATGACTATGACAGACTTGTGAATATTCTAGAATTTTTATCTAAGGAAAGCCTAAATAGACAGATAATATTATTTACATGTCATAATAGAGAAAAAGAAATACTTCGAAATAAAGGCATAGAATATAACTTAGTTAATATATAATAGTATTGATTAATGTAACACATTAACTAGTAGAGATCTGTAAAAATAGTACTTTAGGAGTTAATGTTAAGCATTAACATGAACATTGGGGGTGATATAATGGCTGTATATGGAATAGCAGATCTTCATCTAGATTCATCAGGTGATAAGCCTATGGATATTTTTGGTGAAAACTGGGTAAATCATCAAGAGAAAATATTTGATAATTGGGAAAAGAATATAACAGAAGATGATTTAGTTCTAATAGCTGGAGATATTTCTTGGGCATTAAGATTATCAGAGGCATATATTGATTTAAGAAAAATAGATGAACTCCCAGGACAGAAGGTCATAAGTAGAGGAAACCATGATTATTGGTGGTCAACAAAATCAAAGCTTGAGGAGCAGGACCTTAAAACTATTCATTTTTTACATAATGATAGCTTTATATATAATTCCATTGCCATATGTGGTGCACGGGGATGGGCTGCCAAAGATAGTGATGAGTTCGATTCACATGATGAAAAAATATTTTCTCGTGAAATAAATAGACTTGATTTATCTCTTTCTTCTATTGAAGACAATGCATTAGAGAAAATAGTAATGATCCATTATCCGCCTTTTAATGTGGAAAATAAATTTCCAAATGAATTCGTAGACATAATGCTTAAACATAATGTAACTAAATGTGTATATGGACACCTTCATGGAGATGGTCATAAGTTTGCAGTTGAAGGAAATATAAAAGGAATTGACTTTCATTGTATTTCCAGTGATTACATTAAATTCATTCCCAAGAAGATAAATTGATAGAAAAAATAGAAACTCACTATGAAGAATCCCCTACATTTGCTAGGGGATTGTTTGTATACTTTTGCCACATTAATCAGTAACAAAATAGAACCAACAAATAGGAAAAATTGTGGTATTATATTGTTAACAAGATTATCCGTAAATTCTTACCACATTACTATTTGTGATAGAGGTGTAGAAATGAGCAGCATTCCTAATGAAAGATGTCGTGAAATCATTGAAATACTCATTAATCGAGAAGAACCTATTATTATAGATGAAATAGCACACATGCTAAATGTGTCAAATAAAACTGTTAGAAATGACTTGAAAACAATAGATGAATTTTTAAACAATAAAGGAATCGGGAATGTAGTTAAAAAACCAAGAGTTGGAGTATGGATTGAAATAGAGCCTAAAGGAAAATGTTTTCTTGACGATGTGTTAGATACAAATACTCGATATATACAACCATTTTCAGTTGAAAAAAGAAGGCTTTATATTGCGAAAAGACTTCTTAAAGCAAATGGATTTATTACTACAATGCAGCTTGCAGAGGAACTATATATTAGCCGTGTAACTATTCACAAGGATTTAAAAGAAATAGAAGAAATATTATCAAAATATGATCTGAAACTTGCTAGAAAGAAGGGTTTAGGAATAGCAATTAAAGGTAATGAAATAAGTTACAGAAAAGCAATGTCAGATTTATTAAAAACTCTAAACAACAGCATCCAAGAACTAGGAGTTGATTCCGATATTAAAGCATTACATTTTGATTCGAGAATTACCTATGAGAGTCAAACCCTGTTGAAAGAGCTGCTACCCAACATAGATATTACTCTAATTGAAGATATATTAAATGAAGCTGAAAGTAAAATGTTTTTCATATTTACAGATGAATCCTTTAACAGTCTAGCCATTCACATTGCCATAAGCTTAAATAGAATTACTACGAACATGTCAGTCCAAATGGAGAATAGTGTATTAGATAATCTTAAAAAACACAATAAATATGATTTATCAAGATGGATTTGCCGAAGGCTTGAGGATGTACTTTCCATTAGCATACCCGAAAACGAAGTTGCGTATATTTCTACTCATGTTATAGGCTCTAAAATAAGACAAAGACTTAATGAAGACAAGGATAAGGTTTTATCCAATATAGAACCAGAGATTATAGCCCTTACTAGGGAGATAATAGCTTTGGCAGGAAATATATTGTCAGTAGACTTTAGTAATGATGAAAAGCTACTATTAGGGCTATCACTACATCTTCAACCTACTATATACAGACTTAAATATGGTCATAGTATTAGAAATCCATTACTAGAAGACATTAAAAAGAATTATCCTAACGTATTTGGAGCTTCGTGGGCAACAAGCATTTTATTTGAAAAACATTTTAACGTAAAAGTAAACGAAGAGGAAATAGGATATATAGCTATACACTTAGGAGCTGCTTTGGAAAGAAATAAAAATAGCATAAAAGCTTTAATTGTTTGTGGAAGTGGTATAGGAACAGCTCATTTAGTAGCTATTAGGCTAAAGAAAGCTTTTAACGACATAGAGATAGTAGATATCACTAATATTCAGGAGTATAAAAATAAGGATAAAAAAACCTACGATTTTGTAATAACTACTGTACCAATACAGGAAAGTACTAAACCAGTTGTTAAAGTTAAGGCACTTGTATCAGAAAGAGATATCGATGAAATAAAAATAATTATGAAAAAAATAGAGGTTTCAAAAGCATCAAATAAAAAATAAAGGGGATGTAAGAAATGTACAGTTTAGATGTAATGCTAAAAAATGAAACAGGTCTTCATGCAAGACCAGCAAGTCAATTTGTTTTCACATCATCTAAGTTTAAATCTCATATTGTAGTTATCAAAGACGGGAAAGAATTTAATGCAAAAAGTATTATGGGAGTACTAAGCATGGGAGCAAGCAAAGGAACTATACTGACAATTAAGGCAGAGGGAGAAGACGAAAAAGAAGCAGTTGAAGCATTGAAGGCATTAGTAGACAGTAACTTTGGAGAATAGGAGGATTTTTGTGATAGGGATAGGTGTATCACCTGGAATTGGAATAGGGAAGGCTATAGTGAAAAAGGAATCGATAATAAAAGTTGAGAAAAAATTCGTAGACAATCCTGAAAAGGAAATTTCTAAGCTTAACGAAGCAAGGGAAAAAGGAAAAGAGCAAATAGAAGCATTATATCATCATGCTGTTAACACTATAGGGAAGAAAGAGGCTGGTATATTTAGAGCCCATAGAATGATACTAGAAGATCCAGACTTTTTTGGACAAATAGAAAATAAAATAAGAGAAGAAAAATTTAATGCAGAATGGGCGATATCAGAGGTCACGAATTTTTTTATTGAGATGTTTGAAGCTATGGAAGACGAATACATGAAAGAAAGAGCAGCTGATATCAAGGATGTAACAGGAAGGCTTGTAAGAATAATACTCGGAGTAGAGGAAACAGACCTGAGCAATTTGTCTGAAGAAGTAATAATAGTAGCCGAAGACTTAACACCATCAGATACAGCTCAAATGGATAGAAATAAGGTCTTAGGTTTTATAACTGAAATAGGTGGCAAAACAGCACATTCTGCAATAATGGCAAGAACTTTAGAAATACCTGCTGTAGTTGGTATGGAAAGAGCCACTGAACTTATCTCGGATGGAGATTATGTAATACTAGACGGCGACGCTGGAATTGTCATAATTAATCCAGATAAAAAAGTTGTTGAAGAATATAATAGAAAAAAAGAGGATTTTATTGGATTTAAGAAGAAACTTGAAAGGGTAAGAGGACAAAGGAGTACAACTAAGGATGGTTTTAATGTTGAAATAGCTGCAAATATAGGTACCCCAAAGGATGTTGAAGGAGTAATAAACAACGATGGTGAAGGAGTAGGTCTCTATAGAACTGAGTTTTTGTATATGGATAGAGATAGATTACCTACTGAAGAGGAGCAGTTTGAAGCCTACAAGGAAGTAGCTATAAGGCTTGATGGTAAACCAATAGTAATAAGAACTCTGGATATTGGTGGAGATAAAGAGCTAGATTATCTTCAGCTTCCAAAGGAAATGAATCCATTTTTAGGTTACAGAGCTATTAGACTATGTCTAGATAGAACAGACATTTTTAAAACACAGCTTAGAGCACTACTTAGAGCAAGTGCATATGGAAATATAAAAATCATGTTTCCTATGATATCTGCTATAGAAGAGTTGAGACAAGCGAAGAGTATATTAGAGGATGTAAAGAAAGAATTAAGAGCTGAAAATATAAAGTTTAAAGAAAATATGGAAGTTGGTATTATGATAGAAATTCCTGCTGCTGCAATAATGTCTGATTTATTTGCAAAAGAAGTAGATTTCTTTAGTATAGGAACAAATGATTTAATACAGTATACAACTGCCGTAGATAGAGGAAACAGGAAGATATCCTATTTATATAATGAGTTTCATCCTGCACTTTTAAGACTAATTAAAACAGTAATAGACAATGGACATAAAGAAGGAATATGGGTAGGAATGTGCGGCGAGGTAGCAGGAAGCCCACAGCTAATTCCAGTACTTATTGGAATGGGATTAGATGAGTTTAGTATGAGTGCAACATCTATGCTAAGAGCTAGATGGATAATAAATAACATTTCAAAAAAAGATATGGAGGGCTTTATTGAAGAAATATTAAAGCTTCCAACTGCTGAAGAAGTAGAGAAATTTATTGATGAAAACATTAATATAGAATAAAATTTATAAAGACAGGTTAAGGAAAAATAGACACTTTTACCTGTCTTTTTCATTGTCCCTAATTAGCACAGTTTTTAAATCAGCATAATTAATATCATTAAGGAAACGTCTTAATTCATCTATTTTTCTTTTACGTATTTTAATAATTACAAAAAACATATAAAATAAGATTAACAGAGTAAATAACACATATAGCATATAAATTCCTCCTTATGCTTATACTTGACAATTTATAATAGAATAATACAATAGCTCGAGTATATAGTTATGTATTAGTGGCAGATAGTAAAAAATTTATTTATAGTTGGAAGGAGATTAAAATGGCAAAGGAAATAGAGGTTAAAGTTTTGGGTATTGATAAAGATGATATTGAACAAAGACTTGAAAAACTCGGCGCAAGGCTGCTAAGCAAAGAATATCAAGTTAACACTCTATATGATTCAGATGATAAGGTAATAGAAAAATTAGGTGATGGATATTTAAGAATAAGAGAAACTAGGAACTTGATTAGTGGAGAATCAGAGATTTTTTTTACATTAAAGAAGAATGTGTCTAGTGAAGGGGCTAGAGAAAATCTAGAAATAGAAACAATGGTGACAGATAAAAGTGCACTTAATAGTATACTTGAACATTTAAATATTAAAGTAATACATGAAGGGACTAAAGAAAGGACTTCATATATATACGAAGATATAAGATTTGATATAGACACTTGGGATCAAGCCACTTATCCATATCCATATTTAGAAATAGAAGTAGCCAAAAAAGAAGATATAAAGAGAGCGGCAGAGCTCTTAGGTTTGAATGATAAAAGTATAACTACAAAATCATTAAGAGAGCTTAGGGCGGAAATTAAACTAGAAGAGATATAAACTTCATATAAAATACACACTCACGGTTTCGAACATGAACAATTCTAAAGCTCATTCTGGTAAAAAATCCTACAACTTGCAAACTCGCTTCGCTCAAACAGTGCAAGTTGCTTAACGGATTTCTCACCTCCATTCGCTAAGAATTGTAATCATGTTCTGCAAATGTTCGTTTAGTATTTTATATGAAGTTTACTTTAATAAGGATTTAGGAGGAATAACCATGAAAAGGTACCTTAGAAATATGAATATGCTATCACCTGAAGAGAACGCTAGTCTCAGCAGTTTTAAGGCTTGTGTAGTTGGCTGTGGGGGACTAGGCGGTTATATAATTGAAATGCTTGCAAGATTAGGAATTGGGCACTTAACTGTAGTAGATGGAGATGTATTTGATGAGACAAATTTAAATAGACAGCTTCTATCAGATATGAACTCATTAGGAAAGCCAAAGGCTATAGTAGCTAGAGATAGAATAAATGTTGTAAATCCTTTAGTCAAAGTAAAGGTTATTAATGGAATGCTAACAGAAGAAAACTGCATAGAAATACTACAAGGACATGACGTAGTGGTTGACGCATTAGATAGTATAGATACTAGGCTACTCATTCAGAAACATGCTGAAGAACTTAATATACCCCTTGTACATGGTGCCATAGCAGGATGGTATGGCCAGGTGACAACTATTTTTCCAGGAGATAGAACTCTAGATTTTCTATATTCCAATAATGATAAAAAAGGTCTAGAAGCAGAGCTTGGCAATCCGTCATTTACCCCTGCCTTAGTAGCATCCATAGAAGTGAGCGAAGTGTTAAAAATTCTAATAAATAGAGGCGATTTATTAAGAAGAAAGCTACTGTCAATCAACACCTTAAATCAAGAATATGAGATAATTAATCTATAAGACTAAATTAATCACCTTTATATTTTAAAGACATAAAATAAATTAATGAATACTTCAACTTTAAGTATAAGGTGGTTATAAGTATGGAAGACAATAGAAACAAAGGCTTGCAGGATTTAGCTATATTAGCCTTACCTATTTTGATTTTTATCTTGATTGAGAAAGGTGGGATTTTTAAGGCAGATACCAATTCCACTAGAAATTATCAAGACAAAGTCAAGATGTTAAAAGAAATAAGCCCATATTTCTTAGAGCAGGACCAACATATCTTAGGTAAGGTGCAGGATATTTTTGAAATACTTAATAGGTTCAACAGAATAATTAATAGTGATTATAATGATAGTGTTAAAGCTCTAAATCGGGATTTACCAATGCTAGACAGAAAAGAAATGATAATATACAAGCTAGCAAATTACTTAGATGATGATAGGAGAAAACTAGCAGAAAGTGTTGTAGAAACAAAGCAAAACATATTTAAGACAAAGGAAAACCTAGAGACATATTCCCAAACAGTATCTACCCAAAATATAGATAAACTCACATCTATGATAAAGCTGGCAAATTCAATAGAACCGCTTATGCCAGACAAAGGAAAAGTACAACTAAAGAAAATTGAAAAAATAATAGATATAATGAAAGCCTCTGATGACCAATTTAAGCCTTATTATTAAACAGAGGCTTTTCTTATTTTTATCAAATTTTTATCAATTGCAGGATTTCAAATATTGTGTGTGGAATAAATAATAAAATAGAAACTAAAGATAATATAAGTAGCTTCGAACTTATATAAGGATTATGAAAATGTACGAGTAGCTTAAAATCTATTCGAAGTCAACTAAGGAGGTTTAGCCTTGGACAAGATAGCAATTATATCAGATATTCATGGAAATATTCCTGCACTAAATGCAGTTCTTGATGATATTAAAGAAAAGAAAATAAAAAAGATTATATGTTTAGGAGATTTAGCAGGCAAGGGACCTAATCCTGCAGAAGTTGTAGATATTATAAGAGCAGAATGCAGTTCTGTGCTTATGGGAAACTGGGATATGATGATAGCTAAAGAAAATGAATTTGAAATGGTGAAATGGGCTAGAGAGAAGCTAGGGGAAGAAAGACTAGACTATATCAGAAATCTGCCCTTTTCAGCAGAATTTTATATTAGTGGAAGACTAACAAGACTTTTTCATGCATCACCACAAGGAGTGTTTAATAGAGTTCATAGCAATAGCTCTTCTGAAAAGCTCTTAGGGCTTTTTGATAACACAGAGAATACAGGGAGTTCTTTTAGTGAGCAAAAACCTGATATTATTGGATATGGAGACATTCACGGGGCATATATTAAGTATTTTGATGATAAAGTAATATTCAATGTTGGCAGTGTAGGTAATCCGCTAGATATGACATTAGCATCCTATGTAATACTTGAAGGTAAATATAATGGAAGAGAAAATAAAGGCTTTCAGATTAATTTTATAAGGGTACCCTATGACGTAGAGTTAGCTATTAAATTAGCAAAAGAGTCGAATATGCCAGAAATAGATGCATATATTAATGAATTAAAAACAGGAAGATATAGAGGGCGAAAATAAAACAAGTATTAATAAAATTTAATATTTGTTTTGCTGATTTTAAAGGAATAAACAAAAAAATCTAGAATATTTTTCCTATTGATGATAAAATCGTTTCTACTTAAATGCAGTAGTGAAATATTTTGAGACTCTTGGCTGTGTGAAAACTGCCACTCTGAGCGAAACGAATGGGTCTCAAATAACTTTAAATACAGATTTTTCACTGAGTTCAGATTAGTGGTCTAGGGTAGTGACGAATTTATTGTAAAGAAAAATTACAAGGAGGTACATATGAGAGATATTAGACTACAAAAACTAGCACATTTAATAATCAACTATTCACTAGCTATAAAAAAAGGTGAATATCTACAAATCGCAGGTAGTGTATCTACAGAACCTTTATTAAAAGAGCTTTATAGAGAAGCTATAAAGGTTGGAGCATACCCTGAGATAACAACTTATCTTGAAGGCATTTCAGAAGTATTATTAAAAGAAGGAAGCGATGACCAGCTTCAATTTGTTTCACCACTTAATAGGACAATAGCTGAAAAATATGATGCTACTATTCATCTACTTGGTGGAGTAAATACAAAGGAACTAGCAGGAGTTGACCCACAAAGAATAGTAGCAAGAAGAAGAGGTTTAAAAGAAATAGTAGACATTAGAAACAAACGTGAAGCTAATGGCGAGTACAGATGGTGTTTAACTCAATTTCCTACTCATTCCGATGCGCAAGAGGGAAATATGTCTCTAGAAGAATATGAAGACTTTGTATTTAAAGCTGGATTAATTGACAAAGATGATCCAACAGCAGAATGGAAGAGAATATCTGAAGAGCAGGAAAAAGTAGTTAAATATCTAGATAAGAAGAAAACACTTCGTATAGTATCTAAGGATACTGATTTAAGAATGAGTATAGAAGATAGAAAGTGGATTAATTGTGATGGAAAGGTTAACTTCCCAGATGGTGAAGTATTTACAGGACCAGTTGAAGATTCTGTAGAAGGACATATTAGATTTAGTTTCCCTGGCATATATGCAGGAAAGGAAATAGAAGACATAAGACTTACATTTGAAAAGGGTAAGGTTGTCAAGGCAGAGGCAGCAAAGGGAGAAGACCTTTTACTTGCTCTATTAGACACTGACGAAGGCTCAAGGACATTGGGGGAAATAGCCATAGGAACAAACTATGGAATCCAACAATTTACTAGAAACATGCTTTTTGATGAAAAAATTGGTGGAACAGTACATGCTGCTGTAGGAGCTGCCTACCCAAGCACAGGTGCTAAAAATGAATCTACAGTCCATTGGGATATGCTTTGCGATATGAGAGATGGAGGGAAGATTTATGCAGATGATGAGCTTTTCTATGAAAACGGTAAATTTTTATTCGATGTAATAGAAAAAGGAATATAGATCTAAATATATGAAATAAATGCAGAGTAGATTTGTATTAGTAGATGAGCATAAGATTTATGGGATCCTTCGCAAAGCTCAGGATGACAATACTGGCGGTAAAACTGATGTAGCTGTCATCCTGAGCAATAGTGAGGGATCTATTTTTGTCTATAAATTTATTTGTTATAAAGAAGGAAAATTCATTCGAGTATCGAAATAAGCTTATAACAGCTTCGATTTTATTTCGAATCTGTTTAAAAGATTACTAGAGTAGCTTCACGTTCATTTGTAAATTAAAAAAATGTAGGTAGATTTAAGGAGGTTAATAAATGTTAAGCATGCCAATTATAGAAGATGTTTTAACTGCTGCTCTTTCAACAGGAGGAGATTTTGCAGAAATTTTTGTTGAAGACAGATTTAATACAGGTCTTTTACTTGTAGGAGGGAAGATTGAGAGTGGTATATCAGGAAGAGATTATGGTGTTGGTATAAGAATATTTTATGGACAAAATAGTATCTATGCTTACACAAATGATTCAACTAGAGAGAATCTAATAAAAGTTGCTAAGGAAGCCGCTGCAGCTATAAAAGGCAGCAATATTCACCAAGTTTTAGACTTTACTAAAGCAGACATAAAAAATATTCATCCAATAAAGCTACTTCCAAGTAATATTGAAAAATCACAAAAGGTTGAATTGATGAAGAGAGCTTACAATGCAGCAAAAGGCTATGATGAGGTTATATCTCAAGTTACAGTAAGGTATCTTGATAACGAGCAAAATGTACTTATCGCAAACTCTGAAGGACTTTATGTAGAGGATAAGAGAACAAGAACTAGAACTGCTATTTCTGCAGTTGCATCTGCAAATGGTGAGATGCAATCAGGTTTTTATGGTCCTGGAGCACATATAGGCTTTGAATTTTACGACAAGATAAATATAGAGGATTATGCTAAGGAAGCAGCTAGGATTGCAAAGACAATGGTATTTGCAGATTTATGTCCAAGCGGGAAAATTCCTGTAGTTATAGACAATGAGTTTGGCGGGGTTATTTTTCACGAAGCATGTGGTCATGGATTAGAGGCTACATCTGTAGCTAAAGGTACATCAGTTTTTGCAGGTAAATTAGGTGAAAAAGTAGCATCAGACGTGGTTACAGCAATAGATGATGGTACTATATCAAATGCTTGGGGTTCACAGAATATTGACGATGAAGGAACCATGACTAGAAAAAACATCCTAATAGAAAATGGTATATTAAAAGGCTATATGATTGATAAACTCAATGGGCAAAAAATGGGAATGGCATCTACAGGCTCTGGTAGAAGACAGTCTTATAAATATGCTCCAACCTCAAGAATGACTAATACCTATATAGCAAATGGAAGTTCAACTAAAGAGGAAATAATAGCTAATACAGAATATGGACTATATGCAAAATACATGGGTGGTGGTTCTGTTAACCCTGCTACTGGTGATTTTAACTTTGCAGTAAGTGAAGGATATATTATTAGAAATGGAAAGATAGCAGAACCTGTTAGAGGTGCTACACTAATAGGCACAGGCTTAGAAGTGCTTAAGCAAATAGATATGGTAGGCAACAATCTTGATTTTGGTCAAGGTATGTGTGGGTCATTAAGTGGCTCTATACCTACAAATGTAGGGCAACCTACTATAAGAGTTAAATCAATAACAGTAGGTGGAAGAAAGGGTGGTCAGTAATGGCAAACAGAGAATTAATAGACAAAATATTTAGCAAAGGCAAGCAATTAGGCTTAGGAGATATGGAAGTATATATGCAAGGCAGTAAACAATTTGACATAAGAATATTCGAAGGACAAATTGATAAATATAGTATATCAGATGAACAGGGGTTGTCATTCAGAGGAGTATACAACGGGAAAATGGGATACTCATATACAGAAAAAGTAGATGAATCTTCAATAGATATGCTTATTAAAGAAGCTATGGAAAACGCAGTGTCTATAGATAGTGAAGACGAAGAAGTAATTTTTAAAGGCTCAAAGGAGTATAAAGAAGTAAATACATATAATAGCGACCTGGAAAAAGTTACCACAGAACACAAGATTGAATTTGCAAAAGCTCTTGAAAAAGCAGCCTTTGAAGTAGATAAACGTGTAACTTCTGTTAACTATTGCTTATATGGAGAAGTTACAGGATATAGTATGCTTGCAAATACTAAAGGATTAAATCTAGAAAACAAATCTAATATTGCTCAATCCTATATATCTGTTGTAGTTAAAGATGGAGATGATGTAAAGACAGGGGATAAGTATATTATAAATAATGACTTTTCAAAGTTTAATGCTAAAGAATTAGCTAAAGGTGCAGTAAATGAAGCTTTATCTATGCTAGGTGCTGAAAGTATAGAATCAGGGAAATATCCAGTAATACTAAGAAATGATGCTGCAGCAAGTATACTAGAAGCCTTTGCTTCAGTTTTTGTAGCTGAAAATGTGCAAAAGGATTTATCTTTATTAAAAGGAAAGCTAAATGAAAAGATAGCTAGTGAATTAATCACTATAGTAGATGACCCATTTCTAAAAGATGGCGTAGCAACAGCTTCTTTTGATGGAGAAGGAGTAGCTACTAAATATAAGAAGATTATAGACAAAGGAGTTTTAACTACTTATCTACATAACTCTAAAACTGCTAAAAAAGATGGTGTTGAATCTACGGGAAATGCAAGCAAAGGTTCATATAAATCACCAGTTTCTATATCACCTACTAACATGTATATTGAGAATGGATGTACTGATATAGATCAAATGATTGGCAGTATTGAAAAAGGTGTTATGGTAATTGATGTTCAAGGATTACATTCTGGACTAAATGCAGTGTCGGGAGACTTTTCGCTTTCTGCTTATGGATATTTGATTGAAAATGGTAAAATTATTAGGCCTGTAAATCAAATTACAATAGCAGGTAATCTTTATGAAGTACTTAATAATATAAGCACTATTGGAAATGATTTAAAATTTGGCTTTCCGGGTTTTGGATATATAGGTTCACCTTCTCTTAAATTAGAAAGCTTATCTATTGCAGGTAAATAAGTTAATAAAATAAGGGAAATCATATGATTTCCCTTATTTTATTTAGCTATTAACCCTTCTTTTGTCTCTGAATAATAAACTTATGCAATATAGTCCAGCTAATCCTACGAGACCATATACTATTCTGCTTAAAATTGTATCTGGTCCTCCAAAAAGTGTTGCTACAAGGTCAAATCGAAATAGAGCTATTAGTCCCCAGTTTAATGCTCCGATTATTACCAATACTAATGCTGTCGTATCCACAAAACCACTCCTTATTAAATAGTTGTACTTTCTTAAGGTATTATTTCTACTTATTTGGTTTTTTATACCTATATATTAATCGAAATAATCATTTTCAAAAAAAGTAACATTTTATTTAGTAGGGAATAAGATGTAATATACATCATAGGTTTACATAGCATTGAACCTATTGCTAATACTTTATATAAAAGGGGAGGATATTATGTCACTAGAGATTAGTAGTAACATGCCTGCAGAAGTTGAATCAGTTAGATATGATGATAATAATGAAAGTTTATTATTTTTCTTCCTATTATTGGTACTCATTTTCTGCAATTGTCCTTTATTTGATGATATGGAAGAGAGCTTACTTTTCTTCTTCCTAATATTGATCATTATATTTAACAGATGCTATTATTGGTAAGAGATAAGTCGTTTCACACAAGAAAGGAGCTGTATCACATCTGATTGTTATTAGATGAGCTACAGCTCTCTTATGCTGTTTTAAGCCTGATACTTACATCTTACTTTTTTCTAGTGCCCGGATTTTAATCCAGATCCACATAGTGGTATAAGCGTTTTATCTTTTGAAAAATCCTTATTATTTTCTATAAATTTGAAGTAGCCTGCAAAAGTAGCAGCTGTAGTTGGTTCTACATAAAATCCATAACCTGCAAGTAAATCTCTAACATTTAAAATATTATTTTCAGGAGCTGTCACCACAAAACCTTTGGTATCCCGAATTGCTTGAAGTATCTGTCTTCCTCTCTTAGGATCTGCAATTGCTATACCTTCAGCTAATGTAGTCTTACTTTGTGCCTCATCTACATAATCTATTCCTTCGATATATGATTGGTAAATTGGCGCACAGTTCTCTGATTGGATTGCTATAATTTTTGGCATTTTTGATATAAGATCTAATTTCAGAAGATCCTTGAGACCATAATATACTCCTAAAACTAAAGTGCCATTTCCAACAGGCAATACTAAAGTCTCTGGTAAATCTCCATTTAACTGTTCAAAAACTTCATAAACATATGTTTTAGTTCCCTGATAAAAGAAAGGATTGTATACATGACTCGCATAAAAGCCTTCACCATTCTCAGCAGCAGTTAAAGCTGCCTTTGCTGTATCTTCTCTACTTCCCTTAATAATATGAACATTTGCTCCATAAGAAGATATTTGCTGTACTTTTTTTTCGGATGTGCCTTCTGGAACATAGATATCACATTCAATACCTGCCCTTTTAGCATAAGCTGCTATTGAAGTTCCAGCATTTCCACTACTATCTTGGATAATTTTATTAACTCCTAACTCTTTTACTTTTGAAATCAAAACTACTGCTCCTCTATCTTTAAATGACATGGTAGGCATCAAATAATCCACCTTTACTAAGACATTTGGATAATCATTACCTAATGGAACAATAGGAGTTAATCCTTCACCCATAGATATATCTTTCCATTTTGTAAAACTGTTATCAAATGGAAGTGCTTTAAAATATTTAAACAAGCTCCATTCATTTTGAAGAATATCTTTCTTTGAAAGGGAGATCTCAAAATCCTCTAAGTCTAGCATTCCACCACACTCGCATCTAAACACTAAACATTCGGGCTTATATTTTTTCCCACAACAACTACATACATAATTAACAGACATAAAATCATCTCCTATATCAAAACTTAAAGTTAGTTTATTGCTGCTATAGCTTCAATTTCAATTTTGAATCCATGATGTAATTTTCCGGTAGGCACAATAGAGCGAGCAGGTTTGTGTTCACCAAAAAAGTCAGCATATATTGAATTTACATTGTCCCAAAACGAAATATCAGATATAAATATTGTAACTTTAATTACTTTTTCTTTAGAACTTCCCGCCTGAATTAATATTGACTCTAAGTTATTTAGCGTTTGCTTAGCTTCTTGCTCAATAGTGCCATTTTTTTTGTCTCCAGTGACAGGATCAATAGGTAACTGACCTGAAATAAAGATAATGTTATTATAAATAACACTTGGCGTATAATGTCCAGTAGGGCTTAAAACATTGTCTAAATTGACTTTTTTCATTGTACATTCTCCTCTTTCCTGATTTCATCTAAATAACTATAAACAGTTACTTTAGATATATTTAGTTTGTCTGCTACTTTTTCTATTGCACCCTTTATTAGAAAAATTCCCTTACTATCCATAAATCTAATAATCTCGATTTTTTCACTTCTCTTAAGTCCGTTAACATTTTCATTATCAACTATTTTGTCGATTATTTCATCAACTATCCCTAGAACATTTTGGATAGGCTCTACCTCTTTTTCGATTTTTTCTTCTTCTGCTGCCATAAATTCTTCCATAATATTTTTAAGTTCTTTTAAAGATTCCAAATTGTAATTTACACATAGTGCACCTACAACTTTGCAATTTGAATCTCTTATTAAAGCAGTTGAGGATTTTATTTTTCTGTGGTCATTTGTCTCAAACATATAGTTTACTAAATAATCATCTCTAAAATTTTTGGAAAGTAAAACGTTTTTTATTAAATGATCAAAGCTTTGTCCTACTTGGCGACCTGTAACATGATTATTTACAGTATAAACTACAGAACATTGAGGAGTAGATAAATCGTGGAGCACTACTTCGCAATTTTTACCAAAAGTTTTGGCGATTAAATTTACAATTGGTATGAATTTCTCTAATTCTTTATTTACCATTGATAATTATTCATCTCCTTACAAATAAATAATAAATTATAGATAAACACTGATAGATGTAGAAAATATTATACAAAATAGCCCAAAAAACAATTACTTATCTAATATTATATAAAAAAATATATAAAAAACAATAAAATTTAAAAAATTATACATTTTTCTTTTCTCTATGTTATAATACTATTATGAAATATATGAAGAAATTTGTCAAAAAAAGTTATTGAAGAATTAATTATGAAAACTTTATGAGAGGGGTGAAATAACTATTATTTTTTAGTTGTTCTTA
Source organism: Proteiniborus sp. (assembly GCF_040308045.1). Classification (NCBI taxonomy): domain Bacteria; kingdom Bacillati; phylum Bacillota; class Clostridia; order Eubacteriales; genus Proteiniborus; species Proteiniborus sp. Next base: position 19,697 of record NZ_JAWRHZ010000001.1, on the reverse strand, counting down.
AAAAAACAGGAGGTGACATTTTGATGAAAAAAAATAATGTATTTGAAAACGTTATCGGAGAAATAGAAAGCAAAAAAACTGAATTAATTAATCTATCAAAATTTATTTGGAGTAATCCTGAGCTTGGATATCAAGAATATAAAGCTTGCAAAGTACTATCTGATTTTTTAGAAAAAGAAAGCTTTCAAATAACACGTAAAGCTGCAGGCTTAGATACAGCTTTTGTTGCTGTTAGAAAAGGTAAAAAAGATGGTCCATGTGTTGCGTTAATGTCAGAATACGATGCTTTAGAAGGTCTAGGACATGCTTGCGGACACAACTTGTTCTCAGTATCAGCTGTAGGAGCAGCTTTTGGGCTCTCTAAAGTCATTGATGAAATAGGTGGCTCAATTATGGTACTAGGAACACCTGCAGAAGAAGGAACTGTACCAAATGCTGGTGGGAAAATACCAATGATTGAAAAGGGTTTATTTGATAATGTAGATGTAGCCATGATATGTCATGCTGAAGGAAGAACTATAATAGAGAGAATTTTAGGTGCTTCTGCGGTAGTGGAAGTTGAATATACTGGTAAGGCTGCACATGCTGGTGGATCCCCTCACGAGGGAATTAATGCATTAAGTGCTGGGATTTTAGCCATAAATAACATCAATGCATTGCGTCAGCATTTTTTACCTGGAGCTATTGTAAACGTAATCATTTCAGAAGGTGGAATAGGTCAAAATACAATACCTGATAAATGTGTACTTAAGATGAGTGTAAGAGCAGATAAGAAGGAGGTCCTAGAAGATCTTTTAGAAAAAGTTAATAACTGTGTTAAAGCAGGTGCTTTAGCAACAGGTTGTAAATACGAAATCTCTAGTCCAAAGAAAACTTATGAAAATCTTGTTCCAAATCATAATTTAGCATTATCCTTTAAAGAAGCCTTAGATTATTTAGGGGTTCCTTCTATACAGAGTGAAACTGCTAGTTATGGTTGGGATGCAGGAAATGTAAGTCATGTTTGCCCTACAATTGCACCTTATATTAAAATTGGAAAAGAAAATCTAGTGGGTCATACTGATGAATTTAGAGAAGCAAGTAACTCTGAAGAAGGTTTCGACGGAATGCTTATAGGGGCTAAGGCTATGGCTATTACAGTTATAGACTATTTAACAAATAAAGAGCTAAGAGAAAAAGTAAAAACTGAATTCGAAGCAAAAGTTAGATAAGATAAGGAGGAACAATAAAATGAGCAACGCTAAATCTGAAAAGAAGATAGAAAAGAAAAGTGGCGGAGTATTAGGAGCTATTGAAAGAATAGGTAATAAGCTTCCGCATCCAATTTACATTTTCTTAATCATGTCTGTGGCAGTAATTCTTATATCAGCCTTAGCATCTGGAACTGAAATTATTCATCCTGGAACAGGTGAAACACAAACTATTAATAGCTTAGCATCTGCTGAAGGATTTAGATGGATATTGGGCAATCTTGTAAAGAATTTTACAAAGTTTGCTCCATTAGGAATGGTACTTGTTATGATGATTGGTCTTGGACTAGCAGAAGAAACAGGATTACTTAGAACAGTTCTTAGAAGCGCAATTGTTGGTGCGCCTAAGACATTAGTTACATTTATAGTGATTTTTTCTGGTATTATGGGTAATATTGCAGGTAGTGCTACCTTTGTTGTAATTCCTCCATTAGGGGCAATAATATTTAAAGCATTAAAACGTCACCCAATAGCAGGTATTGCAGCAGGATTTGCTGGGGTAGCAGCAGGGTTAAGTGCTAACCTTTTAATTACTCCAACTGATATTTTGTCAGCTGGATTAACAGAATCAGCAGCTAAAATAATCGATCCGAATTTTGCAGTACACCCAGCTGTAAACTGGTACTTCATGATAGCATCTACATTTTTACTATCAATAGTAGGTACTATAATAATAGAAAAAATAGTTGAACCAAGATTAGGAAAATACGACTCTAGCAATGCTGGAGAATCAAGTGAAGATGATGAAAAGTTAATGGATATAACTGTTCAAGAGCGTAAAGGATTAAGAAATGCTGGAATTGTTACTATAATTTATTTTATTTTAATTGCACTGATGGTTGTCCCAACAAATGGTATTTTAAGAGATCCAGTAAAAGGAACAATAGTACCATCTCCATTCCTTTCATCTATGATACCACTATTATTTACTTGGTTTGTATTAGTAGCATTAGCATATGGTATAACTGTAAAAGCAATTAAGAATTCTAATGATGTTGTAAAATATATGACAAATTCTATGAAAGGATTCGCCGGGTTTATAGTACTATGTTTCTTTGCAGCACAATTTGTTGAATTCTTTTCATATTCAAACTTAGGATTGTTATTAGCAGTAAAGGGTGCTGAATTCTTAGAAGCAAGTGGATTTGTTGGTGTTCCATTAGTTATTACTTTTATTATTATAGTGTCATTTATAAACTTCTTTATAGGGAGTTCATCAGCAAAATGGGCAATATTGGCACCAATATTTGTGCCAATGTTTATGCAAGTTGAGTTATCTCCATTCTTTACTCAAGCTGCATATCGTATAGCTGACTCAGTAACAAACTCAATTTCACCATTAGAGCCATTTATGCCGTTTATAATAATATGTGCTCAGCGCTATGATAAAAGAGCTGGTTTAGGTACTGTAATTTCCACAATGCTCCCATTAGCAATAGGATTTTTGGCATCATGGACATGTTTATTAATAGTATGGTATTTATTAAACTTACCTTTAGGTCCAGGTGCTTTTATAGGAATGTAGTATTTTAGTAAAAAATGAAAGGATGCTGAAATTAAAGAAGAAAAGAAGATTAACATATATAGAAAAACAAATATATATGTTATAATAAAACATGTCATAATACCCACGAATTTATTTTCGTGGGTATAAAAATTAACAAAATAAAACTCATTTTTAGTATCCAGAAAATAATTTAACAAGGAGAATGAAATTTAAAATGGCTATTGAATCAGTTAAAGAAGCAAATCACAAAAGACCAAGAGATATTGTAAAAAAATTATTTTTCATTGTATTAGGAAATTTATTATGTGCTATTGCTTTTAATGTGTTTTTTATTCCAAGTAAGCTTTTGAGTGGAGGAGTTGGGGGTTTAGGAATAATGATACAATACCTAACAGGCATTCCATCTGGAATATCTGTATTTTTGATAAATTTACCAATCTTCATTGTAGGAGTCAGAATGATAGATAAGGAATTCATATCATATGCATTTATATCTACATTTGTATTATCATTTTTTCTGACAATAACAAATGGAATAGGTAAATACTTTTTAATTGATGATGTATTACTTGGCGCAATTTTTGGAGCAGTTTTTAACGGAGTAGGTATGGGACTTATGTTTAGAAACAGAACATGCCAAGGAGGACTTGACATAATAGCTGCTATTCTCAAGAAAAAATTAAACATGAATATTGGAACTGGACTTATGACAGTAAATACAGTTATTATTTCACTTTCATCTTTATTATTTGGTTATAAATCAGCTATGTATACATTAATTGCAATGTATATTGGTTATAAAATTTTAGATAAGGTTCAAACTGGGTTTAATGTAAAAAAGAATGTTGTAATAGTATCAGATAAATCACAAGAAATGGCAGATGAAATAATTCAAAGACTTCATAGAGGAGTTACTTTTTTAGAAGGAATGGGTGGATATACAAAAGAAAATAAAAAAGTTATATACTGTATAGTCACATCAAGTGAAACTGCTAAATTAAAAGACATAGTAGAAGAGGTAGATCCAAAAGCTTTCTTTACTATAAATGATGTAGTGGAGGTAAGAGGAAGCAGCTTTCAAAGTGTAGGGATGTAGGTAGGAATGTAGTATAAATAATATTATATTTAATTGTTATGTCATAAATTAAAGTATAAAAAATCATTTTTATACTTTTTTTATTTTTTTTGGTTAAACTAAATACACTGGGAGGTGTATTTAGTATGAAGAAATATTTATGGATTTTGTTAATTTTAGTTTTAGTTCTCACATCTTGTACTACAGGTAGATTAAATAGGCTAGAAAAACCAAATAACCAAGAAAAAAGTGGTCCCAATATTGATGCTGATGAGGGAGGTACTGGTGGAGATAACATAGCAAAAGAAGATGATTTAGAATCCGATATAAACTATATTGACATTAGTGAAGATGAGGAACTCACAAATTCCTATTTGAGTACTACTAAAGAGAAAAAAGATATTTCGTTTCAGAAAAATAGCGAAAATGTTAATAGGATTAATCCAGAAAGCTTTGCTAATAATATTGATGTAGCTGGGACAGCACATATGTATGTCACTCAAATACCAAATGATATAGATGTAGATATAAGATATCACAATTATGACATACCTTATGATTATTTGTTGATTACATCTGATAATGCTACTATTTATGCAACACCTAATCTAGATGCAAATGTTTTAGGAAAGGCAACACAGTATTCTAAGATAAAATTAGAGGGTGTAGCAAATCTAAATAACATGAATAGTTACCAAGAATGGCATTTAATCTCTTGGCAAGAAAATGGAGATACCGTATATGGATATGTAACTAATGGAAATGGTATTCCTAGAAGATTTAGGTTTGACAGAATGACTGAGGAAATAAAAAGATTAGAAAATACATTAGCTCAGTATGAATACGGATATATATCTAACTATAAAGATAGAAACGGCTCTCCGCCATTAAAGAATGGAAAGGCTTTAGATGAATTTGGAATTCAAGCATATCAAAGTGCTCCAGCTTATTATTCTCTCGAAGATAAAAATGACTTTAGGTATTTCCCTGATGGTATGCTAGTTTTTATCCTTGATGAAGCAAATGGACATTTTAAAGTTAGAAATCTTGTATATAAAGGAGATTACTGGATACCTAAACAATTTATTTCTTTTGATAATAACTTAGATAGATTGGATAAAGCAATAGTAGTAGATAAAGCAAATCAAAATGAAGCTTTATTTGAAAATAGAAATGGCAGATGGACAATGATTTCATATACACTTGCAACAACAGGAGTTCCAGAAAATAATAAATATGAAACACCTATAGGTAGCTTTAAAGTCCTACAAAAGAGAGATAGGTTTTATTACTTAAATCATAGAACAGGAGAAATAGGTGGATATGCACCTTATGGTACAAGGTTTTCTGCAGGAGCATATGTACATGGAATACCAGTGGATTATGTGAAAGAGGACGGAAAAAATATTGACCCAGGAATGAAGGAGTACCTTTTAACTATAGGAACCACTCCTAGATCGGCAAAATGTGTGAGAAATTATACTAGCCATGCTAAATTTATATATGATTGGGCAGATTTAAACGATACCGCTGTAATTGTAATTGATTAGTTAAAAAAAGTCTTCTTCATATAAGAAGACTTTTTTTAAGCTTCTATAAAAATCATTATCAAAATAATATAAATAAAAGCATATATGACATACTATATTTTGTAGCTTCTTCATAAAACGTATGAAAACTAACAAATTTATAAAATTTTTTCTAAAAAGTATAGCACATTTAAATATATATGATATAATATATAAAGAAATAAGTGAAGGGAGCAATGATAATGAGCGAATACAAATATATAATGTGGTTTAATGAAATAAACAAAGAAGATATACCTCTTGTTGGAGGTAAAGGTGCTAATCTTGGTGAATTGACAATAAAAGGAGCAAATGTTCCTCCAGGATTTTGTGTTACTGCTTCAGCTTATACAGATTTTATTAGTAAATCAGGTTTACAAAACGAAATTTTAAGTATGCTAGAAGGATTAGATATGGAAGATTCTTCAGAGCTTCAACTTAAAAGTGCTGGTATAAGAGGACTAATTATAAAAGCAGATATGCCAAGAGAAATAGAAGAAGAAATAACTAAGGCATATACAGAATTCAGTAAAAAAGTGAATTTAAGCAATCCACAGGTGGCTATTAGAAGTTCTGCAACAGCAGAAGATTTACCAGAAGCTTCATTCGCTGGTCAGCAAGATACATATTTGCATATTAGCGGAATAGAAGAAGTGCTACGTCACATTAAAAGATGCTGGGCATCTCTTTGGACTGCAAGAGCAATTTACTATAGAGCACATCAAGGATTTAAACATGAAGAAGTTGCACTAAGTGTAGTTGTTCAAAAGATGGTTAATAGTAGAATATCAGGAGTTATGTTTACAGCAAATCCTGTTACAAGTGATTTAAGTCAAATAATGATTAATGCTAGCTGGGGGCTTGGTGAGGCAGTAGTGTCAGGTATAGTTACTCCTGATGAATTTATACTTGATAAAAAGACGTTAGCTACTGTAGAAAAGAATATTGCAGAGAAAAATACTATGGTTATTAAAAACATAGATGATGTTGGAACTCTTGAAGTAAAAGTAGAAGAATACCTAGGTCATGACAAGGTTAATGCTCCATGTCTAAATGACTTAGAGGTAGCTAACTTAGGCAAAAATGGAATGATAATAGAAGAACTATACAAATCACCTCAAGACATTGAATGGGCATTAGATGCTGATACTGAGGAACTATATATATTACAAGCAAGACCTATCACTACATTAAAGGGAGAGGAAAAAGAAATGACTGCTGAATTAATCACATTAGTTAGAGGATTACCTGCATCTCCTGGAATTAGTAGCGGCAAAGTTAGGAATATTAAAGATATTACTGAAATAGATAGAGTACAGGATGGAGATATACTAGTTACAGTTATGACAAATCCTGATATGGTTCCTGCAATGAGAAAAGCTACTGCAGTAGTTACAGATGAGGGTGGAAGAACATGTCATGCAGCTATTGTCTCTAGAGAATTAGGTATACCATGTATAGTTGGTGGTAAAAATGCAAGTGAAGTATTGACAGAAGGAATGGAAGTAACAGTAGACGCATCAAGAGGAGTAGTTTATAAAGGTTTAGTTCTTCAAGAAAAACAAAATAAAGAAGAAAAAGCAGTTTCCACAGCAGGTGTTGTCAGTGAAGATTTAATTCATCAACTAGCACCAGTTACTGCTACAAAGATATACATGAATTTAGGTGAGCCAGGAATGATTGGAAGATATAAGAATCTACCTTTTGATGGTATAGGCTTGATGAGAACAGAGTTTATATTTACTAATCTAGTAGGTGCACATCCAATGTATCTATTAAAAACTGGCCAAGGTCAACTCCTTATAGACAAGATGGCAGAGGGTATTACAACAGTAGCACAAGAAATATATCCAAGACCTATAGTAGTTAGATTAAGCGACTTCAGAACAAATGAGTTTAGAGGATTAAAGGGCGGAGACGAAGTTGAGCCAATAGAAGCTAATCCAATGATAGGTTGGAGGGGAGTATCTAGATATATTTCTCCTGAATATGAAGAAGGATTTAGACTAGAATGTAGAGCTATTAGAAAAGTAAGAGAAGAATACGGATTAACTAATGTTTACGTAATGCTTCCATTTGTAAGAACTACTTGGGAACTTAAAAAGGTTAAAGAAATAATGGCAGAGGAAGGACTAGAGCAAGGAAGAAACTTTAAGCTATGGATAATGGCAGAAGTACCATCAGTAGTATTTGAAGCAGAAGAATTTGCTCAAATGGTAGACGGATTTAGTATAGGAAGCAATGACTTAACACAGCTTACAATGGGTGCTGATAGAGACTCAGGTATACTAAACAATATGGGATACTTTGATGAAAGAAATGAAGCAGTTAAGAGAGCAATATCTATACTAATAAAAGCTGCTCATAAATACGGAAAGACTATATCAATCTGTGGCCAAGGACCATCTCAATATCCAGAATTCGCTGAATTCCTAGTACAAGAAGGAATAGACAGCATGAGCGTAAATCCTGATACTGTTGCCTACACAAGAAGACTTGTAGCATCTGTTGAACAAAGAATAATATTAAATAAAATAAGAAACCTATAATACAATCAAAAAGCCCTTCTGGCTAAAATTCAGAAGGGCTTTACTGTGTGCCCGCATGGATGAAATTTAATGGGTGAAAGTCTCGAACACGCTTTAACAGAAAACCGACTTTTCCCTGTGCTCTCAGCGGGGTTGGTAATAAAACTAATAATTGATTACCGAAGTTTTTAAACTATATTTTTTCCAATGCTTAATATATAATAATAATAAACTAAGATTCTGAGGAGAAAAATTCTAATGGAAAATACGATATTAGATTTTTTGAAAAATTATAAAAAGAAAATAATCCCTCTTATAGAAATAGAAAAGACTTTGCCAGGTAATATTGAATACATTGATTTTGCAAATACTATAAATGAATTTGTAAATATGAAAATACTATTTCCTATAAAAAGTCATGGAACGAATAACAAGAAAATTCCATTAGCTAATACTTATAGAATAAATAAATCCTATTTTCGGGAAGAACTTATTAATCAAATAGCTTCATATCAATTAATATTAAATTCAAATATAAACTTACAAGCATATTTTTCATTAGATAAAAAAACATGGGAAAAAGACTTACCTTATATAAAAAAGGTCAATCTTTATTTAAAAAAGCAGGGCCTTCCAATAGAGGAAGTAACTGCTCCAGAACGTTCCTATCAAATAACAGGTAATGAAAAATGGATAGATGAAAATGGTGGAAGGGAAATTTTAGGAAGAATAGGATTATTAGAAAAATTAAAAATAAGTCCTGTTCCTGATCCACTGATGATTGCTATTAATAAAAATAGAATTTGTAATTCTAAAGAATATATCCATTTAATTGTAGAAAATAAAGCTACATTTTATGCACTGATAGATGATATAGAAAATACAAGATTTTCATCTTTAGTATATGGAGCAGGGTGGAAAGTATTAGGAGGAATAGCTGTATTTGAAAAACAACTTGGGTTGACAGACAAAGATAATAAAATTTATTATTTTGGAGATTTGGATTTTGAAGGTATATCTATTTGGCATGGATTAAATTGTAGAAGACCAATTATTTTGGGTATAGAGTTTTATGAATATTTACTTAAAAAACCTTGTTCTTATGGAAAAGAAAGCCAGATTTTTAATAAAGATGCAATAGATAGTTTCCTGCTTAAATTTAATAATTCCAATAAAGAAAAAATAATGAATACTTTAAAGAAAGGTGGATATTATCCTCAAGAAGGTTTAAATAAAGAAGAATTACAAACTATATGGAGGAATATAGAATGAAGGTTGGACCTAATGAAGTTCTAGAAAACTATAGAGAAAGAATTTGCAGACTTTCTATTTATGAACCGTTATTAGAATTAAAAAGGAAAAGGGAAAAAGATAATAGCGAAAATCCTATTGATTATTATAGCTTAGGTTTTATAACACTTTTATTCTTTTTTGAAAATATGATAATAAGAAACAAGGAAGTAGGTGTAAATGAATTAGCAGAATTCTTTTATGAAATGAATAATGATAAAATAGATTTGGATATAGAAGATTTTAGAAAAGTAGCTAGAAATATAATAGATGTTTTCCGTCCACCTAGTGGTGAAAGAAACTCTAAAACCTTTTATAATTGGGAAAATGGGCAAGAAGAAACTATCTATTACTCAATATTGAAAGCAAACAAATCAGACATAAAATCAAATACCCAATATTATACCTTAGATGAAGAAGGGCTAGAATTAGTATTTGCCACAAAGGAATATTTTAGTGAATTTCAACTATCTATAAGCCAACTCTTACTTAGAAAACAATTAGAAAAGGGAGAATTTGTAGGAGCATTAAGACAAATAGATGAAATGAGATTATCAGTAGAAAATTTAAAAGATAGAATATTTAAAATCAAGCATGATATAAATAGAAATATCGTATCAGAAGAAACCTATAAAAGATACAGAGAATTAGTAGAAGATATAAACATTAGACTTGTAAGAGAAAATGAAGAATTTGATGAATTAGAATCCTTTGTAAAAGATACCAAAAATGCAATGGAATATGAAATTAAAGATGAAAAAGACAAAAAGGCTTATGAATTAGTTATTAAAATAGACAAAGAATTGGACAAGGTTCATAGTGAACATAGAAAATTGCTTAAAGAGAGTATCACTTTAAAGATAAATGCTCTGGAGGCTGCACAAGAATCATTATACTTTATGGGATTAGAAAGCTTTAATTTTAAACAAGAGATAACCAATAGACTTATATCTACACCATTACCTCTCGAATCTTCAGGACAATTAATTAAACCGTTTATATTTCTTGGGGCACATACTTCTTGGTCTCCCATTAGTGTGTTTTGGGAGCAGAGAATAGGGGGCGATAAAGATGAGGAAAAGACATATGAGTTTGTTGAGCCTATAGATGAAGAAGTATTAAATGAGTATAAAGAGATTACAATACATAATTTTAAAAAGATAATGGAGGTTATATTAGAAATATTAGGAGATAGAAATCAGATAGACTTATCTCAGGTTATAGAATATATGAAATTAAATCATAACTATATACTAGATGAAAGAGTTTTTTATGATTTTTGGATAATCCTTCACCAAGCATCACCTATATTGATAGATAAAAATGAAGATAATCATACTGGATTATTTAAAGAAGCGACAAAGCTTTTAATTGATAAATACAAAAGTTTAAATGTAGTAGAATCAAACAATATACTGGAAGTAAATGATAGATTTAAAATAAAAAATATGATTTTAAAATTATAAGGAGTATAATAATGGAATTTAAAGGCAAAGAAGTTATTGAAGCTTTCAATATTTATTCAAATCTAGCTCATAAAGGCTATGAAGATAGAGACGAGATTAGAGCATATATAGTTGATGACAAAATCAGAGAATTAGTAGATAGATTTGCCCATGAAGTAAATTGTACAATTATTTTAGCAGGAGAATACATATATATGGTCCCCATAGCTGTCAGTTCTCCATTTCATATATCTAATGAAGAACTAAAGAAAAGATATCTTCCATCTAGGCAACAGAAAAATTTATATATATATTTAATGTATGTAACAATAATAATTTTGTTTGGTGAATTTTATGACAGCTATCAAAGTTTAGAACCAACAAGAAGCTTTTTACCTATAAATAAATGGCTTGTAGCAGTTAATAATTACATGATGACTTTAGAAGAAATAGATAAAGAAGAATTAAAAGAACTTGAAAAAGAATATGAGTATAATTGGGTAAGCGTATTAGAAGAGTGGAATGCTCTAGATGATATAAGAGAAGGTGTAAAAGTACAAGATGCTAGAACTAATAGTAGACTTAGCTTTTTAAGTACAGTGAAAAGTTTTTTGGAAGCTCAAAATCTTATATTAGATATAGGAAACGATGAGATAGAACTTACAGAAAAATCAAAGACTATTATACAACGATACTATATGGATTATGAATACAATAGAGGTATATTAGATTTCATGTACGGACTTCAAAGGGAAAGGAGAGAGGCTAAAGATGCCATCCATATCCAAGATTAGATTTACTAATGCCATATATGATAATGGAGAAAAAAGATATAATGATGAATTATTTGTGTTTGATGGACATAATGGAGCAGTTTTATTAGAAAATGGCGGAGGAAAGACTACTTTTATACAAATAGCAATTCAAGCAATACTTCCACATGCAGACCTTGGCGATAGAAAAATAAGAGATACTCTATCCTTAGAAGGAAGTCCTTGTCATATAGCCATAGAATGGATTATCAATGAAAAACCTAGAAGATATGCATTAACTGCTGTTACTTTATATTTAAATAATGGGAAATTGGACTCATATAAATATGTGTATGAATATGGATATGATGATAAAAATTCAATAGAAAATATTCCCTTTATAAAAGATACTATTGATGGAAATAAGCGACCAGCAAGCAGAGAAGAATTGGGAGATTATTATCAATTAATGTGCCGAGAACATATAAATGCTAAAATATTTTCTAATATAAAAGAATATCATAAATATATTGAAGAAAACTTCAAAATAATACCCAAAGAATGGAGAAGAATAGGGATTATCAACGGAGAAGAAGGTGGAATAGATAAATTTTTTGAAGGCTGCAGAACAACCGACAATCTTGTTGACAAGCTTTTAATTCCAGTAGTGGAAGAAGCAATGGCAGGAAATGGAACAGAGGATTTTGTTAGCACTTTTGAAGAACAAAGAGAACATTTCAAACAACATAAGCACCTCAAGGAAAGTATTGATGAAAGTAGACGAATTCAAGATAAGATTGCAGAATACGTAAACACATATAGTGATCACTATAAGATAGAAGAACAATTCAATAGCCAAAAATCATATGGAAAAGCTTTATATCATTATATTTCTAATGAACAAAAAGGCACGAAAATTGATCTAGAAGACAATATAAAAGCTCAAGATAAGTATAAATATGAATGTAATGAATTAAATAGGATGAAAGATTCCTATGAACTAGCTTTGTTAAAAAATAAGCTTTCATTATCTAAATATAAATACGAAGAAATACTTAAAAATTTTGAAGGTTATAAAGAGCAACTGGATATCAAAGAAACTAGAAAACAAAATTTAAAAATAGCTAAGTATAAGAAAAATATAAAAGAATTAGAAGATGAAATTATTCTATATCAAAATCAATTGAAAAACTTAGAAAAAGACGAAGAAATAAATATTATAGAAGAACAACTCCATTTAAACTCCTCTCATATAAAAAGTTATTATGATATTGAAATTAACAAACTAAATGAAGAAACTGATATATTAGAAAATCAGAAAAAAAAACATGAAGAACAATTAAAAAATCTTAAATTGGACAAAGAAAAAACAGATGATAAATATGATGAATTAGTAGAGTCTCAAATTAGACATGATCAGAATGTTAAAACAAAAACAGAAAGCATGAAAATAATAAACAAAGAAATACTTTCAAATCCAGAAATTGAAAAAATAGAAGACGAATATCCAAAATGGTCAGATAAAGTTGGTTTTATTGAAAAGTACTCAGTAGATATTCAAGAAAGAATTAAGTACTTAAAAGCTAAAAAAAATAAACTCAGATTACAGCTAAAAGAACATAGGGAAGAATTAGATACTCTTTCTACCGATAAAGATATTTCAAAAGAAAAAATAAATAATATAGAAGAACAAGAAAAAGAATTATTATTAATCATAAAAGAAAATATTTCAAATCTATTTCATATAAATAGTATATATACAAAGCAAGAACAAATAATCAGCACTTTGGAAAATAAATGTGAAAAGCTTAGAAAAGAAAAAGAAGATTTAATTATTAAAGAGAGATTATTTCATAGATTTATAGATGACTATAAAGATAATCGATATTTTACCGTAGAGCCTTTGTTAGGCAAATGGATATATGAATGGAAAGATCAATTTGGGTTTTTAGAATCTGGAACTAAATATATTGAAAGAGTAGCTAACACTACGAATAAAAGCGAGAAAGAATATTATAAGACATATCCCTATTGGGCTGCAATTGTTGTAGTAGCAGACAATGAGCAAATAAAACTTAAAAACAAGTTAGAAAATAATATAGACAAAATTACTTATCCCATTATTATACTATCTCAAAGTAAAGCTCAAGAGATACTTAAAAGCGACAATCTAATAATAGATGACTATATTTGCCTTTACCCATCTATGTGGGAGACTAATATAGTTAGAAAGGAGTTTCAATATAAAAAAGATGAATTTTACAAAAATGCTAAAATAGTCACTCAAAATAGAAAAGATAAAGAAAATGAATTAAATAATTATGACAATCTGCACACAAAAATCATAGAGTTTTTAAATAAATATCCATATTTAGAATACTTAGGACCTTTAAAAGATAAATTAAAGAACATAGAAGAAAAGATTTATGATATAAAAGATGTAGTAAATACTAAAAGTACAAGAATAGAACAAATAGACGAAGAAGTGGAAAATATCAACAAAGAAATCGAAGAATTGAATATGGAGAAAGCCATATTAAACAAAAAAATAGAAAAGGCGATGGACTATATTAAACAAAAACTGGAAGTGGGTGAGATTCAAAACAAAATATTTGAATTGAAAAGTCAAATAAATATAAAAAAAATAGATATATCAAAACTAACTAAATCAATAGATAATTATGAAAAAAGAATAAATAATTTAGAAAATAAGGTAAAGGAAGTTAAAAGGTCAAAAGATGACTTGTTAGTACATGAAATCTATTTAGAAGTAGAAAATTCATTGCCAATAAAATCAGATATTTCCATAGAAATGTTAAAAAGACAAAGAAAGGATATAAAAGATAGATTAGATAAAAAACAAAAGGATAGAAATCATATAGAGGACAATATAAATAAAAACCTAAATATGAAAAAAGAATACGAAACAAACTTAAAAAACGAAATAAAAGGAGCTAAATATCCAATTGATGAAGAAATAATATTTCCTATATATGGGGATAAAGAAATTGAAGAATTAATAAACGAAATAAATCTGCTTAATCCTAAAGTCGAAAAGATCATGAGAGAAATGGAAAATGTTAAAGAAGAATATAAAAAAGATGAAAATAATTATGATAATAGAAAAGATTACTTTTTAAAACAACATGATGAAATTATGGAGTTTATAGAAGCTTTAGAAGTTGTAAAAGAAAAAATCAATGAAAAAAAACAAGAATTAGATAAAAGATATGAGTATTTAAAGTCAATGGAAGAAGAATTAAACAGAAAATACAATTCTATAAAGGAAGCTTTGGACATATTAGAGAAGAAAAATGAAAGATATGAATACCTGGCTAATAAAGTTGAGCCAAGTATACTTCCTGAAGATATAACAGTAGAAATCCCATACAATAGAAAAAAATATATCAATAGGCTTATAGAAGATTTAGAAAATTTTAACTATATGGTAAAGGAGAAAAAAGAAAGAGTTTCAAAAGAAAAATTAAAATTTGAATCATTTTGTAATAATTCCATTTCAGATCCTAGACTTAAAAACATGGCTATATCAGGCATTAATTATAAAGATGATTTTGAAGAATTAACAAAGTGGAAAAGAATAATGGATAAAAATATTGACAAAACAATTAGAATATTAGAGGAAGATATGTTGCAACATGACAAGGAAATAAATCATTTTATAACTCATCTTCATTCCTATTTAAAGACAATGATAGAGGAAATTAGAATTATACCTAAGAAAACTAGAATAAAGGTTGATGATAAATGGAAAGAAGTATATACCATAGATGTTCCTACTTGGGAAGATGAAGTCGGAAAACAAAAGCTTATAGATTATATTAACTGGCTATTAAAAGATATTGAAGATATAAGATTTAAGGATGAAGATGGAAGTGAAAACAAAACTATTGTAAGAAAATATATAGAAAACAAATTTCAAGGCAAAGAATTGCTAAAAGTGGTAATGGAAAATGAAAAGATAAAAGTGAAATGTAGGAAGGTAACCAACGATGGCAAGGTAAGCAGCATACCAGTAACATGGGGAAAATCTAACAGTTGGTCTGGCGGAGAAAGGTGGAGTAAAAATATGTCTTTGTTTCTAGGGATATTAAACTACCTGGCAGAAAAAAGTCAAAGTATTTCAACTGGTCAAAAAAGAAATCGTACAGTTATTCTAGATAATCCATTTGGAGAAGCATCTAGCGACCATGTATTAGATCCAGTATTTTTCATAGCAGAGCAATTAGGATTTCAAATAATAGCATTGACAGCTCATAGTGAAGGGAAATATATCAGAGATTTTTTCCCAGTAGTCTACAGCTGCAGACTTCGTCCATCTTCAAACAATGAAACACAAATACTCACTAAAGAGAAAGAAATAAACTACGCATTCTTCAAAGACAACGATCCAAAAGCACTTTTGAGACTTGGAGATATCGAGCAAATGAGTATGATTTAGCGGAACAGTCATGTAAAATTAAAAGGACTTGATTTTTTTGTACCTGTTGAACAAAGAATAATATTAAATAAAATAAGAAACCTATAATACAATCAAAAAGCCCTTCTGGCTAAATACCAGAAGGGCTTTACTTATTTTAGAAAGACGGAATAACTCCGCCACCATATTCTTTTTCAATAAAATCTCTAATTTCTTCTGATTGGAGAGCCTTAACTAAAGCTTGAAGTTTAGGGTTGTTTTCTTCACCTTTTCTTACGGCAATAATGTTAGCATAAGGAGAATCTGCTCTTTCTATGAGGATAGCATCCTTAGTAGGAGATAAACCAGCTTGTAATGCATAGTTACCATTTATTATTGCAGCGTCTACGTCATCTAATGCTCTAGGTAATTGAGCAGCTTCAAGAGCTTCAAATTCAAGAGCTTTTGGGTTTTCAGCAATATCTTCTTTTGTTGCGTCGAGGCCTACCCCTTCTTTAAGCTTAATTAATCCTTTATCTTCAAGCAATAGAAGTGCTCTACCACCATTTACTGTATCATTAGGAATAGCAATTACTGAACCATCTTTTAGTTCATTTATATCTTTAATCTTATTAGAATAAAATCCCATAGGCTCTAAGTGAATATTTGCTAGTGAAACTAGCTCAAGATTGTTTTTTTCGCTAAAGTCCTGTAAGTAAGGTAGATGTTGGAAGAAATTTGCATCTAGTTCCTTTTCAGCTAATGCAAAATTTGGTTTTACATAGTCAGTAAATTCTATTATTTTTAATTCATAACCTTCATTTTTTAAATCATCAGCTACTAAATTTAGTAATTGAGCATGTGGCTCAGGTGATGCTCCTATTTTAATAACTTTATCATCATTTGATTTTGATTGACAGCCGGTAATTACTATAGCTGTTAATAGAATAATTGCTAATAAAATATTTAAAGATTTTTTCATTTTTATATTCCTCCTTATTTTCTTTTATCAATCAGTAATGAAATTGTATTGCCTATAAATTGTATTGCCTGAACTAATATTATTATAAGAATTACAGCAGCAATCATGACGTCAGTTTGAAATCTATGATAACCATAACGTATAGCTAAATCTCCTAGTCCACCTCCTCCTATTGCTCCAGCCATAGCAGAATATCCTACTAAGTTTATTATGGTTAGTGTAATTCCAAGTACTAACGAAGGCATAGCTTCTGGAATTAGTACCTTTGTTATTATCTGAAATGTAGAGGCGCCCATTGAAGAAATAGCTTCTATTATTCCTTTATCCACTTCTTTTAGCGCCCCTTCTATAATCCTAGCTACAAAAGGAGCTGCTGCAATAGATAAAGGGACTACAGTTGCGAGGGTTCCTATACTTTTACCAACTATTGCTCTAGTTAATGGCATTACAAATATCATTAATATAATAAATGGAAATGAACGCAATATATTTATTACAGCACTTAATACAGAATTCAATGCTGGTTTTTCCCATACTCCATCTTTCTCCGTGATAACTAATAGGATACCTAGAGGAAAGCCTAATAATAACGAAAAAATAGTTGATAAAGCCACCATTGAAATAGTCTCCCACAAAGAAGGAAGTAAAAGAGAAATAAGATTATCCATTCCATATCACCTCTAGGTCAATATTTTGTTCCTTAATCCATTCAAAAGCTTTTTCTTTTTCTTCATTATTTCCCATAACCTGAATTAGAAGATTTCCTACACTAGTAGACTGTAATTCATCTATATCTCCCGATAATATGTTTATATCTATATCAAAGTTTCTAATTAAACTTGATATAATAGGCTTTTTAGATGAATCTCCTAAATAGCCTAACTTAATTACAGTGGAGCCTGGAGTTGTTGGATATATTATCTCTCCTTCGCTACTTCTGTGAATATGAGAAATAAAGGCTTTTGCAGTGTTAGTTTTAGGTCTAGCAAATATTTCTTCTACTGTATTAAGTTCAATGATTTTGCCAGCCTCAATTATTGCTACTCTGTTGCAAACTTCCTTGATAACCTCCATTTGATGAGTTATAAGGACTACTGTTAAATTAAATTCCTTTTGAATTTTTTTTAGTAAATTGAGTATTGCTTTAGTGGTCTTTGGATCTAGTGCAGATGTAGCCTCATCACATAGTAGTATCTTAGGATTATCTGCCAATGCTCTAGCAATGGCAACTCTTTGCTTTTGACCGCCACTTAACTGTGATGGATATGCATTTTTTTTGTCTGTTAATTCCACAACCTTAAGTAGTTCATTTACTCTTTTTTCAATATAATTTTTATCATAGCCATTTATCTCTAAAGGAAATGCAATGTTTTGGAAGACTGTTCTTGAACTTAACAAATTAAAATGTTGAAAAATCATTCCTATTTCTTTTCTTGTATTTCTTAAATCTGTCTTATCTAGCTTAGTAATATCTTTACCTTCAATAATAATTGAACCTTCTGTTGGCTCCTCTAATCTATTAATAGTCCTTATAAGAGTAGATTTGCCTGCGCCACTAAGACCGATTATCCCAAATATCTCGCCTTTATTAATTTGTAGATTAATATTTTTTAAAGCTTTTACTTCAGAAGATTTACTATTGAAGGTCTTACTTAAATTCTTAATTTCAATCATAACTTCACTCCTTTAACGAATTACTGAACTGTATCTTCCAAATAATAAAAAAACCTCTTTCATTTGAAAGAGGTAAAAAACATATTCTGTCAGTCCTCTCTCATCTTTCAGCAAATAATGCTGCTGGAATTAGCACCTTGTGTTTACAACACCGGTTGCTGGGTTTCATTGGGCCAGTCCCTCCACCTCTCTTGATAAGAGTTTAATATTAGATTTATTGTTTATACTATATTCATATATTTTAGTTTTTTACATGTGTTTTGTCAATACCTTTTATTGATTTTTTCTATAATAATTTTTAAAATTTTGAGACAAAATATTAAAGAACAAAAAAAGAAAGGAGAGATTCTATGGCTTTACAAAATCCTCTTAAATTAAATCAAATTAATCAAATGGAACTTCAAAACTTAAGAGAGATAGTTAGTAGTCACAAGCTAATGACAACAAAGTTAAATGAGTATGCCAGCATGTGTCAAGATACTCAGATTAAACAAATGTTAAGTCAAGGGGCTCAAGACGCAAACACTACTGCACAAAACCTAACTCAATCTATATAAAGGAGGTATTTAAATTGCAAGAAAGAGATATTGTAAACGACGTATTATCAATGACAAAGGCTAGTATGCAATCATATGGAGTGGCAATAGCTGAATGCTCAAATCAACAACTTAGAAGCGCTCTGCAAAAACTTAGAGATGAAGCTGAACAATTCCAATATCAGTTATATCAAATAGCTGAGCAAAAAGGATATTATACACCTGCGCCAACAGCTAGCCAACAAGATGTTAGCCAAATTAAAAACCAACTTAATCAACCGTAAGATTGGGACTTCCTTTAAGTCCCAACTATCATTTTCTTTAAAGATAATAGTACTACTTCAAAATATTTCTTGTTTTAGTATCTAATTTTTTTTGACAATATTGGTGTAAATTTCAGTTGACTTTTTATTATTACAGTGATAATATTACCTACAGACAATATTAAAAGCCTTTAATCTGATCCAGAGAGATTAGGAAGGAAAATAGAGCGGAGCTTATTTTTAAGTTTCCAATTTGCACATACCTTCCTGGTAATGTAAAAAGTTCTATGAAAAAATAAGAGTCAAAAAATAGTGCATCTAAAGCAAATTTCTAGTAGGTTCTCCCGCCACCCTTGACAAAAATAAGAAAATGCTAAAGAAAAATTAACAAGGGCGAAGGGAACTCAAAA